>CAZEJZ010000583.1:0-2262 GCA_964512415.1 uncultured Opitutaceae bacterium | reverse complement strand
TGGCACCTCAACTAGACCGGCCGGGGAGCGCGCCAGCGGAGGAGCAAGATCTGCACAGCCTCCGGCAAGCGCCGCGTTTTTCCCAGCGCGACGTGCCGATAGGATGGAAGGACCGACCTCGCGTCCGTCCCCGCTCATGACTTTCCCCACGCTCACCGCCGACGAAGCGGCCGCGCTCATCGCGGACCGCGACATCATCGGCTTCAGTGGCTTCACGCCCGCCGGGGCCGCCAAGGCCGTGCCCGAGGCCCTCGCCCGCCGGGCCCGGGCCGAGCACGACGCAGGCCGCCCGTTCCGCGTCGGTGTCATCACCGGCGCCTCGTCCGGCCCAGCGCTCGATGGCGAACTGGCCCGGGCCGATGCGGTGCTCTTCCGAACCCCCTATCAGTCGGATCCCGACCTTCGCCGCAAAATCAACGCCGGCGACGTGCAGTTCTTCGACATGCACCTGTCGATGCTGCCGCAGGCCGTTCGCTACGGCTTCCTCGGCCGGATGCGCTGGGCGGTCGTCGAGGCCTGCGACGTGCGGGCGAACGGCGAAATTGTGCTCACGACCTCGGTCGGCGCCTCCCCCACCTTCTGTCACACCGCGGACCGCGTCATCATCGAGCTCAACCGCGCCCACTCACCGAGCCTGCACGGCTTCCACGACATCTACGAGCCGCTCGACCCACCGCACCGGCGGGAGATCCCGCTGTTCAACGTCCGTGGCCGCATCGGCGAGCCCGTCGTGCGGATCCACCCCGCCAAGATCGCGGGTATCGTCGAGACTCACCGGCCCGATGAGTGCTGCAGCTTTGCGCCACCGAGCGAGACGCACCAGCGGATCGGTCGCAACGTCGCCGAGTTCCTCGCTGCGGAACGCCGCCGGGGCACCCTCCCCTCGTCGTTCCTGCCGATCCAGTCCGGCGTCGGCGACATCGCCAACGGCGTCCTCGCCGCGATGGGCGAGCACCCGGACATCCCGCCGTTTGAGATGTACTCCGAGGTGCTGCAGGATGCGGTGTTCCATCTCCTCCACTCGGGCAAGCTGACCTTCGCCAGCACCACCGCGATCGCGGTCAGTCCCGGGATGAACGCCGAGTTCACGCGGCACCTCGACTTCTACCGCTCGCGCATCGTGCTCCGGCCGCAGGAAATCTCCAATCATCCGGAAATCATCCGTCGACTCGGCATCCTCTCCATCAACGCCGCGATCGAGGCGGACCTCTTCGGCAGCGTGAACTCGACCCACGTGCTCGGTCGCAGCCTGATGAACGGGATCGGCGGTTCCGGCGACTTCACGCGCAACGCCTTCATCTCGATCTTCGTCTGCCCGGCCCTGCAAAAAGGGGGGCGCATCTCCACGATTGTGCCGCTGGTCTCCCACGCCGACCACAGCGAGCACTCGGTCCAGGTCATCATCACCGACCAGGGCGTGGCCGACTTGCGCGGGAAGTCACCCCATCAGCGCGCGACCCTGATCGCCGACCGCTGCGCCCACCCCGACTTCCGCGACGCCCTGCATGCGTACGTGGAGCGCACCCGCGAGGGCCAAACCCCGCAGACGCTGGCCGAGGCGTTCACGTTTCACCAACGCTTCATCGAGACCGGGGACATGCGGGGGGTGACCTTCCCTCCGCGGCACTAGGATCGCGCCTTTCCTCGTGGCGGCGAAGGCGTTCGGAGGTTGCCAGAGACCGGCGGTCGCGGTAACTCCGTATCCACTTCCCGCTCACCCCGATGTCCTCTCCCGCCGCCCACACCTGGACCTTCCGCCGCCTTGGCGGACTCGATCAAGTCACGCTCACGACCGCCGCCGACCTCCTGCACCTGAAGGACTTGGATCCGAAGCTGTGGGTGGCACTGAGTTGCCCGACGCGGGGCTTGGAGTTGCCGGAGGCGACCCTCTCGCTGCTCGATCACGATGCCGATGCCCGCATCCGCGTCGCGGACATCCTCGCCGCGATCGAATGGAGCTCACGCCGGCTCGGAGACGTAGCGCTCCTGCTCTCGGGCCGGGCCACGCTGCCGCTCTCCGCGCTGCGGCAGGACACCGACGAAGGCCGCACCTTGCTGGCCGCGGCGGTCTCCCTTCTCGCCGCCCTCGGCCGCAGCGCCGCCGCGGAGATCTCGCTCGACGAGGCCGAGCGCTCGGCCGAAGCCCTGCGCGCCTCCGCCTTCAACGGTGACGGCGTGATCGTGCCGACCAGCACGGACGACCCGTCGCTTCGCAGCGCCATCGCCGACGCGGTGGCGTGCCTCGGCGGCACGCCCGACCGG
>CAZEJZ010000582.1:0-2265 GCA_964512415.1 uncultured Opitutaceae bacterium | reverse complement strand
ACTTGGCCGTGGGGCTCCGATCGGGGTTCCTCCAGAAACTGCACGCCGCGCGTCTTCCAAGTGCGGTAGTCGCGATCGAAGTCATCGGTTTCGAGGAAAAGCCAGACCCGGCCGCCGCCCTGATCTCCAACTGCGGCTTCCTGCAGGGGCCCCTTCGCGCGCGCCAGCAACAGGGCGGTGCCGCCGCCGGGGGGAGCCACCCGCACCCAGCGCTTTCCGGCGGAGAGAGGCGTGTCCTCAAGTACGATGAATCCGAGTTTGCGGGTAAACCAGTCCTTGGCCTCGTCGTAGTCGCGTACGAGCAAAGCCACGTGGGCGATTCTGAGTTCCATGGCGGGTGACGGTGGCGATGTTCGGAAAGGAGAGGCGGGCTCGGTTGTGAATGCAACCGGGCATTCCGGGAACCGAGTCTGAACCGTCACGCATCCGTTTCCGATCAGTAACGCTTGCGGAGCGCGTTCACTGCCATAGGGTCCTGCCGCCCTTGCCCGGAACCGTGGCTCCCCTTTGGTGGGGCGGCCAGGGGTCCGGATCACGGGCGATTTCGACCACCACCCATGCAACCTCCCACGAAAAACCACCTCATCTCCTTCGGCATCGGTACGTTCCGAGTCTCGGCGCTTGCGCTCGCCCTCGCCGTCACCGCACCGCTGATCGCGCAGACCGCGCCGGCGACCTCGGCGGAAGGGGCCACCGTCAAGCTCGAGGCGTTCACCGTCACGGGCTCCAACCTCCGCGCCGGTCAGTCGACCGGTGGTGCCAACTTGCGCGTCGCGACCTCCGTCGAGGTCGAGCAGTCCGGCGCGACGAGCGTCGCCTCGTTTCTCAAGAAGATCCCCGAGATGGGCGCTGAAGGCTTTGGCGAGAACCGGGTGAACACCTCCTCGCCGGGCACGGCGGCGGTGTCGCTGCGCGGACTGGGTGCGAACGCCACGCTGGTTCTGCTCAACGGCCGCCGGGTTGCACCGGCCCCGTTCGCGCAGGGTGGCAGCGCCGCCGCTTTGGGCACGATTCAGTTCGTCGACATCAACATGATCCCCGTCGACGCCATCGCGCGCGTCGAGGTGTTGAAGGACGGCGCCTCCGCCATCTACGGCGCCGATGCGGTCGCCGGCGTCGTCAATCTGGTCCTCAAGGACAACCTCTCCGGCACCGCGGTGCGTGGCTCCTATGGCGATTTCCCCGGTGGCATCGCGGCGAGTACGACGAAGTTCAGCGCCTACACCGGCGCGACCGCCGGGTCGCTGAAGGTCTTCGCGCTCGTGAACGCCATGCGTCAGGGCAACATCCGCTACGGCGAGCTGGCGCCGAAGTTGGTCGCACTCAGCAACGGCAACAACCCCGGGACCTTCGTCGTCCCGGTCGGCGCGATCAACCCAATCACCGGCGGGGTCATCCCAGCCGGCACCGCCGCGGCGGCCCGCACGTTCACGGTCGATCCGACCGCGCCGTCCGGCTTCAACACCACGCCCGCGACCGCGACCCAGAACCGCTACAACATCAACGCCGAGCTGACCCCGCAGCCGCGGGTGACCCGCGCCGGCGCGCTGGCCACCGCCAGCTACGAGTTCACCCGTGAATTTGAGGCGTATGCGGAATTCAATTACCAGCGGAACACCAACCTCGAGTACCTCTCCGCCAGCCCGATCACGAACCTGAACACCGTCACCCTCCCGGCGAACGCGGTGTTCAACCCGTTCGGCGCCGCAGTCGTGAACAGTCCGGCGGTGGGCGCGACGCTGATCTACCGCTTCACGGAGGCGGGATCCCGCGCCACGGAGACCACGAATGACTTCTACCGCTTCGTCGGTGGACTGAAGGGCGCGTTCGGCGATTCCTGGGCCTGGGATGCCTCGGCGCTCTACAATCTGGCGGAGTCGCGCAACGAGCTCGTGGCGGGCTGGCTCTCGCAGGCCGCGGTCAACGCCGCTCTGGCGGACCCGAACCGGTCGACGGCGTTGAACCTGTTCACCAACGGAACGACGGTGCGGAACAACCCGGCGACCATCGCCGGGCTGAAGTCCAACGGCACGCGCGACGCACGGACCGAAATCACGTCGGCTAACGTCAAGGCGACCGGCACAGTGTATGAGTTGGCAGCCGGCGCGATCAATGTCGCCACGGGCGTCGAGTGGCGCGACGAGCGCTTCCGCGACAAGCGCTCGCAGGACCAGCTCCTCAACCAGAGCACGCCGGTCAGCCAGTCCAAGGGCAGCCGCCGCGTGCAGGCCGCCTATGCCGAAGCGCGCGTGCCGCTCACGACGG
>CAZEJZ010000581.1:0-2268 GCA_964512415.1 uncultured Opitutaceae bacterium | reverse complement strand
GGTACGGGTACAGCGGTCCCAGATGGAACGAGCCCGAACCGATCCAATCCCCCCCGCTGATGCGCAACGCCCACTCGTGGTAGAGCCGCGGATCCACGGTGAAGTTGGAGAAATAGGGATCGTTGGCCCGAATCTCCACATAGTTCGCGATGCGAAGGCCGAGTGCCAGAGCGATCACCGCTAGTGCGAGTGAAAACTCGACCTTGGACGCGTGCTTCAGAGGGCTCTCAGTTCCGGCTGCGCACATCGGCCATGCCAAGCGTTTCCCGAGGGGTCGCGCCGATTACGGGGTGCATGCGCAGTCCCCGAAATCCAGAATCATGGCCGCGATGTCGCTGGTGCCCACCTCGCCATCGTGATCGAGGTCGGAGGCACACGCGGCGCAGGCTCCGAAATCGAGCAACAGCAATGCCAGATCAGCCGTGTCGACCGAGTGGCTTTTGTCGATATCCGAATCCGCACAAGGACAAACGATCGCGATGGTGTGAAAGCCGCCCTTGGCGATCTGGATGACTGGACCGAGATCCATCGGTGGCATTCGTTGACCCCATGCGTTTGATCCCCAGGACACGATCGTATGGTCCGAACGAAGCGCAACGGAATCCGAGTATCCCGCGGCAACTTGTTCAACCGAATCAAGACCGTCCGGAATGCATGTCGATTGACAATATCCGTCGCCACCCCACGCCACCACCATGCCATTCGCCCGGATCGCCACGGCATGATCCCGGCCAGCTGCGATCGCGACAACGTCGATCAACCCGTTGGGAACGGCCCACTGGCCGAAGTTGTTGATACCCCATACAGCAACGGATCCGGATCCTCGAAGGGCAAGTGAAAATTGTTGGCCAGCAGCGACTTGCGTGACGTCCCACAGACCGTCAGGAGCGGTGGATTGGCCGAAGTCGTTTGCACCCCAGCCCATCGGAACGCCTTCGCCCTTGAGGACAAGCGAATGATTCGAGCCCGCGGCCACATGTTCGACATTGAACAGGCCCGCAGGCACCCGGCACTGCCCCGAGCTGTCAGATCCCCACGCGACGACCGAACCATCCGATTTCAAAGCAAGGACGTGGCTGGCACATGCGGAAACTTCCTTGACGCCAGACAGTCCAACCGGCACATCACACTCCCCGGATAAGTTTCGTCCCCACGCGACGACCGAACCCAGATCCGTCACTGCTACAGAGAACCTGTTACCCGCCTCGATCTGTTTGACATGTGGCAAACCTGCCGGAACAACGCATTCCCCGTACGTATTCGATCCCCATGCACACACTGTCTGCGCGAGCGCAACTTCACAACTCAGGCAGGCAAGACTCGCGGCAGATATCGTGGTGAAACGGGGCATCGGAGACATGAAGATGGCCTCCCAGAAAGGATGCCACAGATACCGTACCCGATCAAAGATTTCTCTTTGAATCGAACGAGATTTGTCAGCGTCTCCGTCGGCAGAACCGCCCAAACCGAAGTTAATGCACCAGCGCGCTGCAGACGTCCGGCGGCGGAACAACATGAAAGTGGGCGCTACAGGATTCGAACCTGTGACCCTCGCCGTGTAAAGGCGACGCTCTAGCCGCTGAGCTAAGCGCCCAAAAGCGAAGATGCCGCCGCAAGCGCGACGGCACTCCTGAAGCGAGGCGGACGGGGGTCGAACCCGCAACCACCGGCGTGACAAGCCGGTACTCTAACCAATTGAGCTACCGCCCCAACACCAGACCGTGGTCTGGAGGGGCAAGTCTAGCGAAGCCTGCCATGGGGTCAACCGGGGGAAACGAGGCTCAATCGGCGCGCTGGCTGTCCGCGCGCGGACCGCGGCTTCCGGCCCGTGCATCGCGGCTCAAGCCTCGAACCAGTCGTGGCCGATGCCGCCATCCGCCTGCAGCGGCACGTCCAGTTTCATGGCGCCCTCCATCACCCGCTGCATCAGCGCGAGCACGGCCGGCGCCTCGCCCTCAGGCGCCTCGACCAGCAGCTCGTCGTGCACCTGCAGCAGCAGGCGCGCCTTGGGATGGTGCGTGGGCAACGCCTCCGCCAGCCGCACCATGGCCACCTTGATCAGGTCGGCCGCGCTGCCCTGCACCACGGTGTTGATCGCCATGCGCTCGCCCAGGGCGCGCTCGGCGGGGTTGCGCGAGTGCACCTGCGGAATCGGCCGACGCCTTCCCAGGATCGTGCTGACGAAGCCGTCGGCCTTCGCCTTCTCGACACATGCCTGCAGGAACGCCTCGATGCGGTGGAAGCGCGCCTTGTAGTCGTGGATGATGC
>CAZEJZ010000580.1:0-2271 GCA_964512415.1 uncultured Opitutaceae bacterium | reverse complement strand
CTCGAGCCCAACAGCCTGCGGGGCCGGGTCGCCGTGGTCTTCGGGCCTCTGCCCACCAGCGCGCGCGATCACCGGCGGCTCGTCGCCGCCGCGCCGGATGCGGTGATCCACGTCGATGAGCGGCTGCCGTTTGCGTGGACCAAGAGCGACGGGGTCTACCCGGAATGGGTCCGGCGCTACGGCATGCCGACCACCGTGGCGATGCCTTACCTGGACGCGTGGCGCTGGCGTCGCGCCGGCGTCAACCGGGTGCGTCTCGCGGCGACCGTGCAGCTCGAGCCCGCCCTCTCGCCGACGGTGAGCGCGGTGTTGCCGGGCCGCGATCCGACGTTGCCGGAGATTCTCATCCTCGCGCATCACGACACGCAGGCGGGCAACGTCGGCGCGGATGACAACGCATCCGGCGTGGTCGCCCTCCTTGAGATCGCGCGGTTGCTGGCGCGCCGGGGCCGGCGGCTGCGGCGCGGCATCCGCTTCCTGTCGTTCGGCGCAGAGGAGCAGCTTTCGGTCGGCGCCGCCGCTTACGTGCGCGCGCACCTCGCGGACCGCGAACGCTGGGGGCTGGTCGTGAATCTCGACAGTGTGGCCTCGCCGCTCGGGCATTGGGAAATGTACTGCGTCGGCACCCCGGCGCTCGCGCGGCAGGCGCGCACGACGCTGGCCGGTCACGGACTCGCCGTCGCGTCCAAGCCGGAAGTCACTCCCTTCGGCGACATCTTTCCGTTCAACTGGGCCGGGGTGCCGTCGCTGTGGTTCTTCCGCACCAACACGCCCGGGGCGCGGTGGCAGCACCACAGCCCGTCCGACTCGCTCGAGAATGTCTCGCTCGACGCGTTGGAGCGGCTCATCGGCGCGCTGGTGCCGCTGGTCAGCGGCTTCGCCGACTCGGCCCGCTGGTCGTTCGCGAGGCGTCCGCCGCTGGCGCAGCGCCGCGTGATCGTGCGGCTGGGCGAGGAGCTCTTCGGATTCCCGCGCCGGGGACCACGCGCGGCCGCTCGCTCCCGCTCCTCATGACCCAGCACGAGCTCGCCTGTGATCTCCTCGTGGCCGGCGGCGGCCCCGCCGGCGTCAGCTGCGCCCTGGCGGCGGCGCGGCTGGGCGCGCGCGTGATCCTCTGCCAGGACCGCCCCGTGCTCGGCGGCAACGCGTCCAGCGAGGTCCGCATGCACGTGGTCGGGGCCACGGGTCTCGACGCCGGAGTGGCGCTGGAGACGGAGCTGCGCGAGGGCGGCATCATCGAGGAGCTGCGGTTGGATCTCGCGGTCGGAAATCCGCAGCGCTCGCCGTCGATGTTCGACCTGCTGCTCTACGACAAGTGTCGCCGCGAGCCGAACCTCACGCTGCTGCTGAACACGACCGTCGACGGGGCCGAAGTGTCGGACGGCGCCATTCGCTTCGCGACGGCGACGCGGGCGTCGACGGAGGACCGCTTCCGCATCCAGGCGGCGCTGTTCGCCGATTGCACCGGGGATGGACGTCTCGGCGTTGAAGCGGGCGCGCCGTTCCGGCACGGACGCGAGGGGCGCGAGGAACATGGCGAATCGCTCGCACCGCCGGTGGCGGATCATCGGACGCTCGGCTCAACGATTCTTTTCCAAGCGCGCCGCCATCCCCAACCGATGCCCTTCGTCGCGCCACCCTGGGCGAGGCGCTTCAAGGATGAGGACTTCCGGCTGCGGCCCTACGGCCGGGCGGGTTCGGATCTCGGTCTGGAGTACGGCTACTGGTGGGCGGAGTGGGGTGGCTGCCTCGACACGATCAAGGACAACGAGCGCATTCGCGACGAGTTGCTTGCGATCGTGCTGGGCATTTGGGATCACGTGAAGAATCGCTCCAAGGTCGACGCGAGTCACTGGGCGCTCGAGTGGTTCGGCTTCCTTCCCGGCAAGCGGGAGAGCCGGCGCTTCGTGGGGCGTCACGTCCTGACTGAGGATGACCTTTTCTCCTCGCGACCGTTTCCCGATGCGATCGCCTACGGCGGGTGGCCGATCGACACCCATCCGCCGGAGGGTGTTGATGCTCCGGAGCTGCCGCCGTGCGAGCAGCACCATCTGCCGTTCCTCTACGACATCCCGTTGCGGTCGTGCCTGTCCACCGGGGTGCGCAACCTCGTGTTCGCCGGTCGCAATCTTTCCGCGACGCACATCGCGTTCGCATCCACCCGCGTCATGGCGACCTGCGCCGCGGTTGGGCAGGGGCTCGGCACCGCTGCGGCGCTGGCGTTGCGCGATGGTGTGGCGCTGGCGGATGCAGCAAGTGATGCAGCGTTCC
>CAZEJZ010000579.1:0-2271 GCA_964512415.1 uncultured Opitutaceae bacterium | reverse complement strand
CTGGAACACCCTCGTTCAGGCCGGCACGGCGATGCTGGCCCAGGCCAACGGTTCGGCCCAGACGGCACTGCGACTCCTCCAGTAAGGCGCCCAGAAACGAACCCGAAACCCGTCCTTGCGACGGTTGCAACCAGCCGCCCCGGTCGAGTCCCGACCGGGGCGGCTCTATTTTGGGCCCCGCGTTGGAATGCACGTGTGGGTTGCCTCCCGGCGCGTGGCCGCTATGGTGGAAGGGCCTATGAAATTCCATCCGACCCTCCTCGTCGCGACCGCAGCGTTCAGCCTGACGCTCGGCTGCTCGAAGCAAGACAGCGCGCCTGCCGCCGCGGCTTCCAAGCCCGCCGCCGCAGCTCCGACCGCCGCCCCGGCGGCGGCCGCGCCCGCCGCTGCGGCGGTGCGCGTCATCACGATCGAGGCGAACGACGCCATGAAGTTCAACGTCACGCGCATCGAGGCGAAGCCTGGCGAATCCCTCAAGATCGTCCTGAAGAACGTCGGAACGCTGCCCAAGGAGGCGATGGGTCACAACTGGGTGCTGCTCGCGAAGGGCACCGACGTCATGGCTTACAGCACTGCGGCGATGCAGGCGCGGGCGACCGAGTACATCCCGGCGGCGCTGGCCAAGCAGGTCATCGCGCACTCGAAGTTGCTCGGACCGAAGCAGACGGACGAGGTCTCGTTTACCGTGCCGTCCGAGGTCGGCGACTATCCCTACATTTGCAGCTTCCCCGCTCACGCCATGGCCGGCATGCGCGGAGTTCTGGTCGTCAAATAAGACCGGTCAACTCTCGCCAGGTTCGGCGGTATGCCGAACTCTCCGATGTGATTTTGGCCGGGTCCCGAGCGACCCGGCCTTTTTCTTGCCTGCTCTTCTCAGTTGATGCGCGCTGATGGCCACCAGACGTAGAGGAAAAGGTAGACGAGCACCCCCGTCACGCTGACGTAGTACCAGATGGGAAACGTCCAGCGGGCCCAGGCCCGGTGGCGCTCGTACTGTCCCTTGATCGCGAGGATGAAGGTTCTTGGCACGAGGTAGGCGATCGAGATCGCAAGGATGATGTGTGAGATCAGCATTGCGTAGTACACGGTGCGAATGGCGCCTTCGCCGCCGAAGGGCGTGTGTACGCCGCGCACGAGGATCTTATGGGCGACGTAGCCGACGAGGAAGATGGCGGAGACCGCGCCGGCCCCGAGCATGCAACGGCGGTGGGACTCCCGCTTGCCGAGGCGGATGAAGATGAACCCGGCGGTCATCAACGCGGTGGCCAGAGCGTTCAGCGACGCGTTCAGCGCCGGGATGTCATGGAGGGTCATGGGGAGAGGGAGGTGGGGACGAAGAGAAACCGATCGACCACCAGTGCCCCGAGTTGCAGCGGCAGCCAGAGGATCGACGCGTAGAACAGTCGCTTTGCGGCGGCGTCCCGGGACTTGGACCGTGCGAAGGCGAGGGCGCAGCCGAGGAACCAAAGGCCCAGGACTGCAGTGACGATGACGTAGCCCAGCGAGGCGAAGCCGCGGAGACCCGGCCACAGCGCACTGCCGACGACGAGGACGGTGTTCACGAGCGACCAGACCGCGACCCGTCCGCCGGCCGTGTCACGAACGGCAAGCATCGGAAAGTTTACGCCGGCGTAGTCGTGGCGGTGGGTCCAGGCGATCGCCATGAAGTGGGGGATTTGCCAGAACAGGAGGATCGCGAACAGGGTCCAGCCCAGCTCGGAGACCGAGTTGGCAGCGGCCGCCCAGCCGATGAGCGGGGGGAACGCTCCCGCGACGGCGCCGATCTCGGTGCTCAGCGGGGAGAATCGCTTCGCGGGCGTATAAATCGCCAGATAGGAAACAATGGTCGCGAGCGCAAAAAAGGAGGAAAGGCCATTCACCTGACGGAACAGCACCGCGAGTCCAATGGCGCAGAGACCCCAGCCCAGCACGAAGGCCGAGCCGCTAGCGACCCGGCCCGCCGGCAAGGGGCGGTCCTCGGTGCGTCGCATCCGTGCATCGGTGTCCGTCTCCATCCATTGATTGAGTGTGGCGACCCCCGCCGCACACAGGGTCGTGCCCAGAAGCGCGAAACCAAAGCGCGAGCCGTCCCACGGGCTTCGTGCGACCAGATAGCCCACGATGGCCGTGAGCACGGACAGCAGGCTCAGGCGCGGCTTCGTCAGCTCCAAGTAGTCGGAAAAACGCGCCGCCGGGCGGGCGCTCGCGGACTCCGCCGGATCCGTGGAGGCTGAGCTCATGAAGGGGACGCCCCCCGCGCCGCTCCGGCGG
>CAZEJZ010000578.1:0-2272 GCA_964512415.1 uncultured Opitutaceae bacterium | reverse complement strand
CTCCTCGGCCTCGCGGCGGGGTGCGCGTGGTCTGGGTCGATGAGGGCGAGCCAGAGGTTGAGGTCGAGGACGTCAATCGCCGCCATGGGCATCCTCGGCGACGAGCAGGGCGTCGATTTCGCGGTTGGAAAGGGCGGGGCGGGCGACGCCGCTGGCCTTGCGAATCACGGGCAGCGGACTGCGCGGGCGGGCTTCGGCCTGGGCGGCGGCGGTTTGGGCTAGGCCGGTTTGGAGGATTTCGGCGACGAAGTCCTTGAGCGGCACACCGCGCAGGGCCGACCGGGCCTTGAGTTCGCGAAAGAGCGGATCGGGCAAATCGAGGGTGGTGCGCATAAAAGCATTTTTATGCTAAAATGCGCTGGGTCAAGAATGGCAAAGCCTAGTCCGGCTGGCCGAGGGCAACCTTCAAAACTCTTTGATGAGCAGACGTTTAGGCGAGGCAGGCCTTGAAGGCCTCGGTCAAGGCGGTGCGGTCCAAGTTGCGGCCGATGAAGACCAGCGTGTTGGTCCGCGGATCCCGGCCCCACTCTCGGTCGAACTTGGCGTCGAAGAGCATGTGCACGCCTTGGAAGACGAGGCGTTTGTTCGCGCCCTTGACGCTGAGCACGCCCTTCATGCGGTAAATGTCCCCGCCCTTGGTCTTGAGGAGTTCGCTGATCCAAGTGTTCAGGCGGTTGCCGTCGAGGTCGCCGGGCTGGCTGATGCCGACGCTCGAGACTTCGTCGTCGTGCGAGTGGTTCGCGTGATAATCCTGCTGCCAGCCGGGCCGCGCGTTCTGGCCGCAGACCTTGATGTGCAGGGGCATCTCACCGTGCTGCTCAAACACGGCATAGCTGCCGGGCTCGTCGATCTGGAGGCGGAAGCGGCCTTCGCCGTCGGTCAGTTGCAGCCGGTACAGCCGCGACCCGGGCACCAAGGTCTCTCCGGCCGACAGTCGCGCCTCCCAGTCCGAGAAAATCACCACCGCCGACTCCCGCGCCGCCGCGATGTCCTTCTCGTCGAACGAGCGCACCGGTAGCACCACGAGGTCGAGTTCGTTCTCGTTGCCGTGGTGGTGATGGTGATGCCCGTCCTCGCCGTGGGCATGGTCATGCCCGTGATCGTGATCATGACCGCAGCGCCCGACCTCCAACTCCCACACCCCCTTCGGCAGCGCGTACACGCCGGCCCATTCGAAGGGATACTCGGGGTCGAGGAACTTGGGATCGAGCTCCGTCGCCCGCGAAAGATTGAATCCGCCCACCTCGAGCACGGCAGACAGGGGAACGTCCGCGTTGCGGGCGCGGTGGACGCGCGCCGGGCTGTTCATCCGCCGGATCCGCTGTTCGAGGGCATCGAGGTCCGCGGCCGAAACGAGGTCGGTCTTGTTGAGGATGAGGACGTCCGCGAAGGCGATCTGCTTCTTGACCTCCGGCGAGGTATCGAGGTGCTGCACGACGTGGTGCGCATCGACCACCGTGACGATCGCATCGAGGCGGAACCGCGCCCGCATTTCATCGTCGGTGAAGAAGGTCTGCGCCACCGGGCCCGGGTCCGCGAGGCCCGTCGTCTCAATCAGGATGCCATCGAGCCGGTCCTTGCGCTTCATCAAGCGCCCGAGGATGCGGATGAGGTCGCCGCGAACGCTGCAGCAGATGCAGCCGTTGTTCATCTCGAAGATCTCCTCGTCGCTCTGGATGACGAGTTGGTTGTCGACGCCGACCTCGCCGAACTCGTTCTCGATCACGGCAAGCTTGCGGCCGTGCTGCTCGGACAGGATGCGGTTCAGCAGCGTGGTCTTGCCGGCGCCGAGGAAGCCGGTGAGGACGGTGACGGGAATGGGGGCGGGCGCAGCGGTGGACATGGCGAGGAATCACCACAGTCCGCCACCGGCGGCGGGTCGTCAAGCGGACGCCCTTCCGGCCGGGGTTGTCGACGACGACCGACGAGGCGGCGGGCCCGCAGGCCCGGTCGGCGGCGCATCAGCCGCCGAGGTAGCTCATCTCCGCCTTCGGCCGCACTTCGCCGCGCGAGATCAGCTCCGCGCGCTCGTCGCTGTAGCGGTCCATCCGCCCCGACCAGATGCGCGACACAAAGGCCTCCAGGGCCGGTCCCCGCACGCCCGCGCGCACCGCGCCCAGCACGTCCCAGCCGAGCGCGGCGAAAAACGGATCGAGGAACTCCCGTCGCACGCGGGTTTCCAGATACTCCGCGGACCGATAGCTTTCCGCGTGCTTTTTGAATCGGTCTACGAGCTGGACCACGTCGTGCGGCGGGTCGACGGGCTCGACGG
>CAZEJZ010000577.1:0-2272 GCA_964512415.1 uncultured Opitutaceae bacterium | reverse complement strand
GCGGCGCTCGCCGCCGTGCCGGCGGTCGTAGTGGCGATGACCATGGCAATGGCCATGACCCCCTCCGCAAGCGCGGAGGGCGCGGGTCCGGCTGCGGCCGCGGGCGACGCGGCGCACGCAGCGCGCATCGCCGAGAACCGTGCCTGGATGCGCTCGCTGCCGAGCGCACCGGAGCCCACCCTCCGGCGCAGCGGACTGCGCGCCACCGAACTCGCCCGCTGGCCCGTGCGCGGCGCCAACCAAGGCGTCGCAGTCGATGCGGAGCACTTCTACGGCATCGGGAACTTCATCGTTTCCAAGCACCGCAAGGCGACCGGTGAAAGGGTCGCGGAATGGATCGGACTTCGCGGCGGTCCCATCATCCATCTCAACGGCGGCCACGTCGCCGACGGTCGCCTGATCCTCGCCCACTCGAACTTCCCGCAGCTGCCAATGGCCAGCTCGATCGAGGTGTACGACACGGCCACGCTGGCACCCGTCGCGTCCACCAGCCTCGGCATCCGTCTCGGATCCCTCACCTGGGCCGAGAAACGCGACGGGGTCTGGTGGGCCTGCTTCGCGAATTACAACGACGCCGGCACCACGCCGGGGTTCGACCAACGCTGGACCCACGTCGGCCGCTTCAATGACGACTGGCAGCTCATCGAGTCGTGGCTCTTTCCGCCGCAGGTCGTCGCCACCTGGGGCAAGAGCAGTTGCTCCGGCGGGAGCTGGGGCCCGGACGGGCTGCTGTACGTGACCGGCCATGACGCACCCGAACTCTACGTCCTGCGCCTGCCGCGCTCGGGCGTGACCCTCGAGTGCGTCGCCACCATCGAGGTGCCGTTCGAGGGACAGTCGTGGGCCTGGGACCGCAGCGCCGAACCCGACCGTGTCATCTACGGCATCAGCCGCGAACGACACGAGGTCATCGCCGCCCGCATTCCGCCGGTGATCGACCTCGTACCCGCGCGCTGAAATTTCAGTGTGAATTGCTGAAACGCGAGGTTGCCAAGGGGCGGCCGCGCGGTTCCGTTGGCGCACGGGTGTTTCCGGAGCGTTGTGCTCCGCGCTTCAACCCGCGTTCCATCACCCCGCGCCATGGTTCTCTTCCGCGTTGCCCTTCGTTCTCTTCGCGTCTGGTTCTTCGGCTCCGCGGCGGCACTCGCCGTCCCGCTCGGTGCGACCCCGGCGGCGACCGGTGGCAAGGTGCCGCTGAGCTTCAACCGCGACATCCGACCGATCCTTTCGGAAAACTGCTTCCACTGCCACGGTCCGGACAAGAATCACCGCAAGGCGGACCTGCGCCTGGACGTCCGCGACGCCGCCGTTGCCGAGCACGCCTGGGTGCCGGGAGATCCGGAGACGAGTGAGGCGATCAAGCGCATCCTGTCGACGGACCCGGACGAGCAGATGCCGCCGCCGGATTCGGTCCGCACCCTCACCGCGGCGCAGAAAGACACGCTGCGGCGCTGGGTGGCGGAAGGCGCTCCGTACGAAGCCCACTGGGCCTACGTCGCCCCCACGCGCCCCGCCCTGCCGTCCGCCGCGCCCGGTTCCGGAGCCATCGACGCCTTCATCGACGCGGGCTTGGTCCAGGCCGGACTCCCGGCCTCGCCCGAGGCGGACCGCCGCACCCTGATCCGCCGCCTCGCCCTGGACATCACCGGGCTCCCGCCGGCCCCCGAGGACGTGGAGGCCTTCGCCCGCAGCACGAATCCGGAAGCCGAGTACGCGCGGCTGATCGACCAGTACCTCGCCTCGCCGCATTACGGCGAACGGATGTCCGTGCCCTGGCTCGATCTCGTGCGCTACGCCGACTCCATCGGCTTCCACAACGACGTCACGCTCCGCTACTGGCCGTACCGCGACTACGTCATCCGGGCCTTCAACCGCAACCTGCCCTTCGATCAGTTCACGCGGGAGCAGATCGCGGGCGATCTCCTGCCCGGCTCCACGCCTGAGCAGCGGGTGGCCTCCGGTTACAACCGGCTCCACCGCATCTCCGGCGAAGGCGGCATCCAAGACAAAGAGTACTTCGCCAAGTATGCCGCCGACCGCGTCCGCACCACCGCGACCGTGTGGCTCGGAGGCACCATGGCGTGCGCCGAGTGCCATGATCACAAGTTCGATCCGTACACGCTCAAGGACTTCTACAACCTCGCCGCGATCTTCGCCGACCTGAACGAGAAGGGCGCCTACAACCTCAGCGGCGGATTCACCCGCGAGAACCTCAGCGAAGAGTCGCTCTTCAAGACCCCGCAGGAACGCAGCCAGATGGAGGCGCTCGAGG
>CAZEJZ010000576.1:0-2286 GCA_964512415.1 uncultured Opitutaceae bacterium | reverse complement strand
CGGATCACCAGCGCTTCGATGTCCCGGTGGAGGGTGTCCTCGCTGACCTCAGGGTCGTGCTGGGTCGAGATCACCACGTTCACCACCTCGACGGGCTTGCCGTTGTCGTAGCGGACCGAGACCTGCGACTTCGCGTCGGGGCGGAGCCACTTGACGCGACCGCTCTTGCGGATGCGCGTCAGCTCGCGACCGAGCCGGTGCGCGAACATGATCGGCGTCGGCATGAGTTCACTGGTCTCGTCGCAGGCGTAGCCGAACATCAGACCCTGGTCACCCGCGCCCTGCTCCGTGGTCTTCTTGCCCTCGGCTGCCTTGGCGTCGACACCTTGGGCGATGTCCGGCGACTGCGTGGTCAGGAGATTGTGGATGAACACGCGATCGGCGTGAAACACATCATCGTCGTTCACGTAGCCGATCTCGCGGATCGCATCGCGCACCACCGAGCCGATATTGATCGCCTGATCGATCGGCTTGTTTCCGATCGCCGGGATCGTAATCTCTCCCGCCAGGACGACGGCGTTCGACTTCACGAGCGTCTCACAGGCCACCCGACTCCGGCGGTCGATGCTCAGGCAGGCGTCGAGCACGCTGTCCGAAATCAGATCCGCGACCTTGTCGGGATGCCCCTCACCCACGGATTCCGAGGAAAAGACGAAGGAGTTTGCCATAAAGCCTTGAGCAAACCAGCCCCCACCCCTCCGGCAAGCCAATATCAACGTATTCGGATACTTTGATATGTCTTTTCAGCCATCCCGGGATCCATGCTGGAGGTCGGAGACTGGTCACCGACGCGCGAACTCGAGCCGAAGAGTTCGATTGTCGGACCGCTCAAGGTGAACACCCTACGGGCCGTTACACTCGGGGCACCGCGCTTCCATCGTTCCTTCCCTTCATGAGCTCCGATTTCCCCGTCATCGATCCCGCCGCCATCGAAGCTCTGCGCGAGCTGAGTCCCGGCGACGACACCTTCCTGAAGGAGATCGTCCAAATTTTCCTCGAGGACACACCCGCGCGGATCAACGACGTCCGCGTGACGTACGGAGTCGCCGACACGGTGGCTTTCATCCGTGCGGCGCACACGATCAAGGGAAGTTCGAGCAATCTGGGCGCCGAGCGCCTTCGGCGAACGGCCGAACGGATCGAGCACGCGGCGCGCAAGAGTGGGTTGGCTGGACTGGAGAATGCGGTGGCGGAGCTTGAGGCCGAGTTCGCCGCCGTGCGCCGGGAATTGTCGGCGTTGCTATAACGCTTTAGCTCAAGGAGAGCGGCCGACCACGCGAGCGCACCGGGCACCGCGGGGCACCGTTGTTCTCGCCCTCGCACCCGGCAGCCCGCGACGGGCACTCCCGCGCTGCGCTAGGTGCGATCGAGGAAGAAGCCGCGCTGTCGCTCGGAAATCGCGAGGCCGACCCGCTCCATCACGAGCAGGAGGTCCTCCCAGATGGCGCGCTTCGACCGATTGGAGCCGTTGCGCAAAATGTAGCTCGGGTGGTACGTCACCATCACTGGCCTGCCGGCGAACTCGCTCCACCGCCCGCGCACTTCGCCGAGCGCCTTGAAGGAGCCGATGCCAAGGAGCCCCTGAGCGGCGGTTGAGCCCAGCGCCACGATCACGTCGGGTGCCACGATCTCGAGTTGAGCCCGCAGGAACGGAAGGCAGTACTGCAGCTCCTCGGGCGTGGGCGGACGATTACCCATCTGCTCCTGTCCCTCCGCGGTCGGCAGGTCAGGCCGCCAGTTCATGATGTTCCCGATGTAGACCTCCTCGCGCCGCACGCCCATCGCCTGAATCATCCGGGTGAGCAACTGCCCCGCCGGGCCAACGAACGGCTCGCCCTGCATTTCCTCCTCGGCTCCGGGGGCCTCGCCGCAGAAGAAGAGCTTCGCCTCGAGGCTGCCGGTGCCTACGACCAGCTTCTTGCCGGGCCGCACCTGCTGACGGCAGACCGGATCGGCGAGGATCCGCTCGCGCAACGCGGTCATCCGCTCGGTCTTCGTTCCGGCGGGGAGCGAGAACGGTGGCGGCGGCGGCAGCTTCGGCACCGCCGCCGGCTCCGGAGGCTCGGCACGTCGCGGCGATGCGGATGCGGCCGGCTGCGTCGCACGCGGGGTCGCGGGTGACGGCGCCGGTGCCGTCACGGAGCCGACCGTCGGCGCGACGGCGGACCCCGTCCGCTCGGGTGCACCCGAATCCACCCTCGCCGCGATTGCCGGAGCGGCTCCGGCGGGCGCCACGGCCCGCGTCGCCGCACGCGGAGCCGCCTCCGCCAGTCGCCGCAGCGTGGC
>CAZEJZ010000575.1:0-2288 GCA_964512415.1 uncultured Opitutaceae bacterium | reverse complement strand
GTCATGTCCGAGCGCGAGCTTGAAGTTCTCGGCCGTCAGCGAGTGCGGCAGGACGGTCGCGTGCCAGTCATCGGAGAACGCGACGAGGATCACGCCGAGGTGCGGCAGCACCGCGAGGAAGAACACGCCGCCGAAGGCCGCGGTGCACAGCAAGCCGCGTCCCAGCGGCAAGCGGCGGGGGCCGCCTCCGGCCGTGGCCTTGGCCATCATGGCGTAGCTCTGCCGGCCGAAAAGACCCTTGCCCAGCGCGTAGAGCGACGTGGTCGCGACCAGCATGATCGCCACGAGCGCGTAGGGGAAGGGATTGGCCCCGATGTCCTTCAACCCGTAGAAAATCTGCACGCTCGTCACGCGGGGATAATCGAACACCAGCGGCGTGCCGAGCTCCGTGAAGGCCCAGATGAAGACGATCGTTCCGCCCGCGAACAGGCCCGAGCGCATCAAGGGAAGGGTGATGCGACGGAAGCGGCGGAAGCCCGTGCAACCGAGGTTGGCCGCCGCCTCCTCCATCGCCGGATCGATGTTCGCCAGCGCCGCAACCGCATTCAGGTAGATGATCGGGTAGAGCGACAGCGCGTTCACCACCGCGATGCCTCCGAACTGATGCAGCGCGAACCAGTCAAAGGTCCAGCCCTCCGGGCGCACGCCAAGCGCGATCAGGAGGGAGTTGAACGCACCGTACTGCCCGAAAATCTGCTTGATCCCGATCGCTCCGACGAACGGGGGCAGCAGCATCGGGACGAGGATCACCGAGGTGAGCAGGGTCTTGCCCGGAAAGGCGTAGCGGTCCGCCACCAGCGCCAGAGGTACGGCGATCAGCAGGGCCAGGCTGGTGGTCGCGAGGGTGAGGAGAAACGAGTTCAGCAAGCCCTCACGGTAGACCGGATCCGCCAAGAGCGTGGTCACGTAGACCAACGTCAGGCGACCGTCCGCGTCCATGAACCCTCCCTTGACGATCTGGAAGATCGGCCAGACGAAGAACGCGGCGAAGAAGACCGCGGTCAACGCGAACACCGCCCGGGCAAAGGACTGCGACATGCGGCGCGAGTGTCGCACGCCACCCACCCGCCGCAAGGTCGGAGTGACTTCCATCCGCACTCGAATTAGCCAATCCTAATCTTTTTGGTTGCGACAAAATTTGAGTCAGTTTTGTGTCGGGGTTATGGGTTGCTTGGGTTCATTCCCGTCCGTCGTGCTCGGCTTCCTCCTCGTGGTGTTCGCGGGGTCGACGGCGCGAGGCGCGGACACCGGGGTGAAGGTGGTGGCGACGACCTCGTTGGTGGCCGATCTGGTGCGCGAGGTGGGAGGCCCGCGGGTCGCCGTGCGCGCGCTGATGGGGCCGGGCGTGGATCCGCATTCGTACCAGCCGACCCCCTCGGATCTCCGGGCGCTGCAGGACGCCGAGGTGGTGGCGTTCCACGGGCTCCATCTGGAGGGGCGCATGGAGAATGTCTTCCAGCGTCTTCGCGCGCGCCGTCCGAACGTGTTCGCGGTCACCGCGAATCTCCCGGTGGCCCGCCTGCGCGCCGTGGGGGAGGGGGTCGCGGCGTACGATCCGCACGTGTGGTTCGACGTGCGTCTGTGGCATGACTGCGTGGGGCCGGTGGTGGATGCGCTCATCCGCGCCGATCCGGCGGGCGCCGAGAGCTACCGTGCCCGGGCCGATGCGCTGCGGCAGCGCCTGCTTGCCTTGGATGACTGGGTCCGACGCGAGCTCGCCGTCATTCCGCCGGCGCGGCGCGTGCTGGTGACGAGTCATGACGCCTTCGGCTACTTCGGCCGGGCCTATGACTTCGAGGTCATTGGCCTGCAGGGCGTATCCACGGTCGGTGAGGCGGCGCTCTCGGCGATGACGGGTCTGACGGAGTTGCTGGGGCGGCGGCGCATCCCGGCGATCTTCGTCGAGTCGTCGGTCTCCCCGAAGGCGATTCAGCGCGTGGCGGCCGACGCGGGCGTGCGCGTGGGCGGCGAGTTGTATTCCGACTCGCTGGGTCTTCCCGGCCGCGAGGCGGACGGTGTCGATCCCAGCACCTACGAGGGGATGGTCCGGCATAACGTACACACGTTGGTGGCGGCCCTGCGCTGAGGGTAATCCGTCTTTCACCACTCCCGTGACCTCTCCCCTTGCCGCGACGGCCTCCTCCGCTCCGCCTCCGGTGTTGGAGATCCATGACCTGACCGTGGCGTACCGCCGCAAGCCCGTCCTGTGGGGCGTGGATCTCTCGGTCGGACCCGGCCAGTTGGTCGGAATCGTCGGCCCCAACGGCGCGGGGAAATCGACGCTGATC
>CAZEJZ010000574.1:0-2295 GCA_964512415.1 uncultured Opitutaceae bacterium | reverse complement strand
GGCTGCGGCACCAGCGTGCTCTGCACCAGCGCAACCTTGGCCGTCGGCGGCCAACTCGAGGCCTTCACCCGTCGCGTCGGCGCGGATGACGCCCGGACCGACGCCGTCGCCTCGCCCTTCGACTACGACCGGCAGATGCGCGTCTTCATCGCCACCGATGTGCCGCTCCCGTCGCCGCAGGACGCCCGCCTCGCGATCGAGAGCCTCATCGACTGGGTACGCTTCTGCGCCCTGCGCGTCAGCGGCGGCTCGCTCGTGCTCTTCACCAGCTACTCCGACATGCGCGCCGTCGCAGCCGCGCTCCAGCCCGAGTTCACCGAGGCCGGGCGCCCCTTCCTGCTGCAAGGCGAGGCGCTGTCGCGCACTGAACTCGCCCGCGAGATGCGCCGGCTCGGAAACGCCATCCTGTTCGGCACGGAGAGCTTCTGGACCGGCGTGGACATCCCCGGCGGAGCGCTCTCCCAGGTGATCGTGACGCGGCTGCCGTTCGCTCCGCCGACGCATCCGGTGCTGGAGGCCCGCAGCGACGCCGTGCGGGAAGCTGGGGGTAACCCGTTCGCCGAGATCACGCTGCCCGATGCGCTCATCCAGTTCCGGCAAGGGATCGGCCGATTGATCCGTTCCGCCACGGACCGCGGGGTGATCACCCTCCTCGACTCCCGCGTGGTCGCGAAGACCTACGGTCGCCTCTTCCTCGATTCGCTGCCCCAGTCGCGGCACGAACGCATGACCCGCGTCAACCGAGAGGAGATGTTTCGCCCGTTTGCCCCGTGAGCCGTTGCGCGCACGGTGACTGAGATCGCAACCATGGACCGCATCGCCCACTTCGCCACCCTCGTCGAGCGCCAGCCGAACAACGCCTTGTTCCGCTTCAGCCTCGCGCAAGCGTTCCTCGCCGCGGGGCGCGACGCGGAAGCCGAACCCCACCTGCGGCACTGCGTGGCAGCCAAGGCCGATTGGATGATTCCGCGGATCCTCCTCGGCAAATTCCTGCTCCGGAACGGACGCTCCGCGGAAGCCCGACCGCTTCTCACGGAAGCGCTCCAACTCGCCGTCAGCCAGAGTCACGAGGCCCCGGAAGCCGAGCTCCGCACGCTTTTGGCGGAACTCGGCCACGCCGCCCCCTAGGCGGCGCGGCGGGCACGAGCTCAGCGCAGTTCGCGAACCTTGAGACTGCGAAAGTGAACCTCGTCGCGGTGGTCCTGGAGTAGCAGCGGACCACTGCCGGCGAGACCGAAGCCGGCGTTCTTCTCAAACTTGCTGCGTGCCACGAGGCTCTTGAAGAGCGGCGACCCGCGAACGTACTCCACGACCTTCACCCCGTTGAGCCAGTGCTCCACCCGGTTGTCGGGGTACACCACGATGCGCCCGTGCTGCCACTCTCCGATGCGCGGCGCAATGCCGAGGCCCGGCATCAGTTCCGATCGCGGAATCAAGTCGTAGAGGGACCCCAGGCGCCGGTTCCCTCCCGCTCCCATCGCCGCATCCGGGTGCTTCTCGTCATCGAGCAGCTGGAACTCCAAGCCGAGCGCGGTCTCGGTCGGCGGCCGCTCGGTGACGAAGTACTTCACGCCGCTGTTGGCGCCGGGGGTGAGCCGGAATTCCCACTGGA
This sequence comes from uncultured Opitutaceae bacterium, assembly GCA_964512415.1. Lineage (GTDB taxonomy): Bacteria > Verrucomicrobiota > Verrucomicrobiia > Opitutales > Opitutaceae > UBA6669. Next base: position 683 of record CAZEJZ010000574.1, on the reverse strand, counting down.
ACTCGAAGGCCGAGAAATTCTCCTGCGTGACGATGTCGCCGCCGCGCTTCGCCCCCGTGGGCGCCGTGCGCAGTTCGCCATCGACGATATTCCAGCCCTCGGCCGGGAAGGCGGTCTGATTGACCCCGCGCCAGCCGGCGGAGGTGCGCCCGTCCCAGAGCAGCCGCCAGCCCGCGGCCTTCTCCGCCTCGCTCAGGTCATTGGCGCGGAGGTTGCGGACCGGAATCGGATCCAGCGGAGTCGCGACCAGATCGGTGGTCTGGACCCGCAGATTGCGCCAGCGGATCCGCCGTCCCACCTGGTCGAGTTGCTTGCCCACGCCATGCACCTGAAGGGCGAAGAACCCCTCGCGCGTGAGATCGTCGACGACGTGGGAAACCGGGCGCCCGTTGATCCAGGTCCGGAGTGACGCACCGATCGCCTCGATCCGCAGATGATTCCAGCGCCCGAGTTGGTAGAGGTCGCGGGAGGCCGGGTTCAGCGTACCTGGGTACAACCAGCCCCGTCGCGCCTCATCGTAGATCCCGCCGCTCCACGCCCGTGCGGTCGGATCAATTTCCAGCTGGTAACCGTGGACGCGCCCGTTTTGGAAGCTCGGCAGGCTCTGGCTGCGAAACTGGATGCCGCTGTTGGTCGGCCCTCCCTCCTGCAGGATTTCGCACTCGAAAATGAAGTCACCAAAC
>CAZEJZ010000573.1:0-2309 GCA_964512415.1 uncultured Opitutaceae bacterium | reverse complement strand
CCAGCAACTCGCCCGCCGCCCGACCGACAATCCCGCCGCCTACGATCTTTACCTGCGCGGCCGCGACACCCGCAACCGGTCGCCCACCGCGAGCCGGGAGGCGCTCGCCGAGGCGGAGCGGTTGTTTCAAGCCGTGGTGGATCTCGATCCCAAGTTCGCCGCCGCGTGGGGCGAACTCGCCGTCGTGCACGCCCTCCGGGTCTTCTGGGAACAGGACACCTCGCCGGGCCGCTTCGAGCGCGCGGAGGCCGCCGCCGCCCAGGAGCGGAGGCTAGCGCCCGACGCGCCCGAGGTCATCCGGCTCGACGGCACCTTCGCCTACTACGCTTACCGCGACTACGACCGCGCCACGGCGGCGTTCCAGCGGATCATCGACCAGCAGCCCAACGACGCCACCGGCTACGCTTCGCTCGCCCTCATCCTGCGCCGCCAGGGCCGCTGGGCCGAGGCCCTCGCTGCCCACCAGCGCGCCGCCGAACTCGATCCCGCCAACATCTCCTACCTCCGCAACCAGCTCTCCACGCTGATCAACGTTCGGCGTTGGCCCGAAGCCCGGTCCGTCCAGCAACGCCTGCTCGTGCTGCTGCCCGGCGACCTGCGCGCGCAGTCAGCGGCGGCGGAGTTTGAGGACGACATCGCCGGGGGGCACAGCCATTACGAGCGCTTCGTGGCCAGCCTCCCAGCGGACATCCGCGATTCCCGCGGCGGACTCCTCGCGCGTCGGCAACTGGCCCTGCGCAAGGGCGACTACGCCGCCTTCATCGCCATCGATGACGCGCATCCCAACCTGAACGAAGACCAAGCGCCTGAGCAGCAGATGCAGGTTGCGGCGTTCATGCACCTGCGGGCCGGGGAGACTGCCCGCGCCCACGCGGTTGCCCGGAAACTCCTGGCCGCTGCCGACGAGGAGCTGGCCGGCGTCCGGGTCAGCGCGCTCCGCCCCCGCCTTGACCGAGCGGCCGCGCTGGCGATTCTCGGACGCACGGACGAAGCCCTGCAGACGCTGGCAGAATTCGAAAAGCTGCTCCCCGAATCCCGCGACGCCCTCGATTCGAGGTTCGTGCCCTTGTTCCGCAGTGATGCGCTCGCGATCGCTGGTCGCCGTGAGGAGGCCGTGGCTGAACTCCGCCGGCTCCTCGCCAAACCCTCGCAATGGAACGTCAGCGACGTGCGCCGGAGAATCAGCTGGGCTCTCGTCGGCTACGCCCCCTTCGAGGAGCTCCTCGCCGACCCCAAGAACAACGCGCCTCTCTACTGATGCTCTGATGGCACCGGTATCCCTCATCCATCGCCGTCCCGGCCGGCCCGCGTCCCGCGGCCAATCGGGTTCGCCACCGCCTCGGCACGCCACGGACTTCCGTGCTGCGAGCGCCGCCTGAACCCCGTGCCCGAGCCCATCCGCGCCGTCTTCCTCTCCTACGCCTCCGCCGACGCGGAGGCGGCGCGGCGCGTCTGCGATGCGCTGCGGGCCGCGGGGATGGAGGTGTGGTTCGACGTCGATGGCGGGCTGGAGACCGGCGACGAGTGGGACGCCAAGATCCGCCGCCAGATCAAGGAGTGTGTCCTGTTCCTCCCCCTCATCTCCGCCAACACCCAGGCCCGCGAGGAGGGCTACTTCCGGATCGAGTGGGATCTCGCCGCCGAACGCGCCCGGGGCATCGCCAGCGGCGTTCCGTTCATCCTTCCGATTGTCCTCGACGACACCCGCGAGCCCGAGGCCCTCGTCCCCGATCGCTTCCGCTCCGTCCAGTGGACCCGCGCCCCCGGCGGCGAATTGTCGTCCGACCACCGCACCCGCTTCGCCCGCCTGTGGTCCCACCGCCTCGGCCTCGCCAAGAGTCGATCAATCCCGACGCCCGCCGCCGAGGAGCCTACCCCCGTGGATCAGAAGCGTCGCCGGCGCCGGCTTCTCGTCTTGGGCGCCGTCGCAATCCTCATCCTCGTGGTCAGCCTCGACAATTTCACCATCGGGTTCATCGATCCCCACGACCCGGACCTGCGAGGAAACGAGGCCGAGCCCGTCGATGCCGGAAAGCGGCCCAGCGGCTCTGCCACGGCCCTCGCCCCGGACGAAGCCACGCTGACGTCGGCGGACGGAACCGCCTCCGCCGGTCCGAAGTCCGGCATCCAAGTCCTGGCCGACACGGTCCAGGCGGAATTCGCGAACGAGATCGCGCTCGCCCTCCGCCCCGAAGCCTCGCGCCCGGCAGTCGCGGTCTCCGGCCCCCGCAAGCTGGCCGACCAGGCGCTCGGAATCGTAGCCGCGATGCGTCCAGGGCGCCGGCAGATGCGGGCCGAGCATGGCATAG
>CAZEJZ010000572.1:0-2315 GCA_964512415.1 uncultured Opitutaceae bacterium | reverse complement strand
GTGAACCCGCGTTGTCGAGTCGGAAAACAGAAAGAGGCCGCGAGGCGGCCCCCTGACAACATTCGGGCTCCAGCGGGTGCCCGGACCGGCAAGGCTGCCTCAGTGGCGCCTACCTGACTTCTGGGCCCGTCGACGCGTCGCAAAGATGGCCGCGTAGCCAACTTCACTGCCCTGTCGTGCTCCCCTCGGAGTCGGCTCGGAGCCCGCGAGCACTCGTCGTCAATCAGGAAGAAACCTCACTTCCACGACTCTGCCCGCGCTGAATATCACCTGCCCCACATCCGCGTCGTATTGGTCGGTCTTGGACCAACGGTATGTTAGTGTTCCCGAGAAAGCTAGCCGCTCTTTATCATCGAGCCTCATCCACTCTTGGCCAGCGCCCACTCTCTCGATGTATCCTCGCATCATGGAGCGCACTTGGCTGATCGGCATGCCAACTTGAACTGAGTGTAGCTCGTGCACGAATCTCTTCCGCTCATTCCATGGCAAAGCAACTAACGCACTACATATTACGAAGGAAGCCATGGCGACCCACTTGCCCCTAGGGGTCTGTGTGTAGATTGGCGTCAGCGATATGAGCACAATGAGTGCGGCTGGCGCAATCGCCGCCACCAGAACCACCAGCCTGATCCAAGCTGCGCCAGCCAACATATCCACAATCACAGCCCAAGTCATGGCAACGCTAACCATCACGCCTAGGGCGAACATTCTCATCGCTGCACTGGATTCTGGCGAGGAGCCATGGAATCTATCGAACGACGGGATCGGGTGCGTCAGGAGGCGGCTCCTTGGGTTGGCCACCAAACGTGCCCGCCGGCACTTCGGAAAGCCCCGGCAATCTAAGGACCCTTGTCACGTAGGACCTTTCCGTTTCGAACCTAATCACGGAAGCTCCAATTGCCGGTGGGCACGTTATCTTTACCGTGGTTCCGCCGTCAATCTTGTAGGTCTTACCGTCGAAGCGGAATCCATCGGCCGTAACAGTTACTCCGGATGCGCCGGCCGCACTAGGATGATCGCCTTCATTGATAACGCTCAAGCGGAACCGTCCCTTACAATTTGCGTCGATATGAAGGTAGCCGATATCAAAACCAAACCAATCAGCGCGCCTTGCGCCCGTTAGTGCGCCGGTAGCGGGCAAGCGATCTAAAGGGAGCGTCTCGAAGTGTGGCGTGCCCACGACTTGTTGTTCGCGCCCCAGGCCAATCGTCGTCTCACTGGCATGACCCGCATCCCCGCCTATGAATACAGTCCCCTTCACATCACCCTGCTTGCCAGCCAATCTCGCCTCCCCGACGGGCGTGACCATGGACCCATTCACACTTACCATTGTGATATCCTCCTAGCTAAGTAGCTAGTGCAGTGTCAGGTGGGGAATCTTTGAAACTCTAGCGCGATTGAGAATACTAGTCATTGTTGCACGCGCGTCCCAATCACACCGGTGGATGCAGGATCCATGTTCAGATTCTTGCCGCCGAGGCCGATTCCGTACGTGCTATGGCGCCTCATGCAAGGTTGCCGATATTACACTGGTTGTGACCCCCGGATTCTCCAGGCTGTTAGTCAAGTTCACAACGACTCGGAGCAGTCCCGCCTTAACTGATGCTGCAGCAACAGAATAGATCCCTGGACCGAAGAACTCCACGGCAGAAGGCGTGACCTGCCACCAGTTAATCCCATCAACGCTCTGTTCGAGGAGCGCCCCGGATGTTTCGGACAATCCCGAGAGACTAAGAACCACACACTGGAGAGACACAGCTCCATCCTGCACGACTGGGATCGGCCGAGAAACCCCAACGGCATACGAGTTTGTCTCTTCGGCCGTCTGGAGACTCAGTGCCTTCAGAGCGATTGCCGACCCTCGCGGACCGCTGTTCGTTGGGTGTTGGCAGGAAAGGCAGCCCATATAAGACCTCGCTCGGCTTGTATTCTAGCCCAGCTGAGCAGTAGATACCGTCACAGAGAGGACCGCCGTAGCGGATGTTGAGAGTAGGTACGTAAGCCGCACGTAATGCCATGCGATCCCACTGGCGGAAGGGCTAGAGAAACCCAGGCCGATCGATCCCGTGCTCGAAATGGCGGCCCAGTTCTCCAGATCGTTACTCCCCTGGAAGGCGACAGTAAGGCTGCCCGCTGACACGGACAAGACAACAACGCTTGCTTGCACGGCGTTGGCGCCGTTCATGGAAAACGCTTGAGAAACAACCGGAACCGTACTGCTCGCGACAACTATGTTGCTTCCAAGTTCGGTGATTTGCGTTGACAAGGCATTTCCTGGGTTTGGGGAAGAGGAGCAGGCCGTTTGGTGGGGCGGC
>CAZEJZ010000571.1:0-2316 GCA_964512415.1 uncultured Opitutaceae bacterium | reverse complement strand
CCCGGCCCAGCGGACGACCTGCCCCTGGAGACCAGTGCGATCGGCGGGGTGATCCAGACCCGCCGCGCCCTAGAGTTCGCGAACATCCAGTCCCCGGAGTATGTCGACGTGGTCGACCTGCCGATCGATCCTCGGCTGCGCTCGCTGCTCGCGACGCCGCTGGTCTTCGAGGGCGAGGTGCTCGGGGTGCTGGCGATCTTCACGGAGCAGATCCACCGCTTCAACAACGACGAGAAGCGCCTCGGCGCCACGCTCGCCTCCCTCGCGGCCGTCGCGCTGCAGAACGCCCGGCTCTACGCGCGCGTCTTCCGCAGCGAGGACTCCCTGCGCAAGAACGAGCAGCTCACCACCCTTGGCCTGCTCGCCGCCGAGATTGCGCACGAGATCCGCAATCCGCTCACGGTCATCAAGCTGCTCTTCGGCTACCTGAATCTGGAGTTCCCGACCGACGACCCGCGCCGCACCGACGTGCGCGTGATCGGGGAAAAGCTCGATCAGCTGGAGGCGATCGTTTCCCGCGTCCTCCAGTTCGGGCGGGCGCCGGCCAGCCTGCATGCACCGTGGGTCCTCGCTGACCTCGTGGAGGACACCGCCCTGCTCATCCGCCTGAAGCTCGCCCAGGGAAAGATCGCCCTCCGGGTCGGCCCGATCCCGCGCGCACTCGTCGTCGAGGTGCACAAGGGCCAGATCCAGCAGGTGCTGCTCAACCTGCTGTTCAATTCCACGCAGGCCATGCCGAACGGCGGCACGATCACGCTGCGAACCGAAACGGAGGAGCGCGCAGGCGGAGGCCGCATCGTGCACATCGACGTGACTGACACGGGATCCGGGATCCCGGAGCGGCTCCGCGCCCACATCTTCGATAACTTCCTCTCCGGCCGTCCCGATGGCACCGGGCTAGGACTCGGCATCGCCAAACGCATCCTGCTCTCCCACTCCGGGGACATCCAATTGCTCGACACCAGCGCCGCCGGGACGACGCTGCGGATCACGCTGCCGCTGGCCGCCGCCCCTTGAACGCTGCCCACCGGGGCGGGTGAGTCCGCCATGCGCGCCCCGCCGTCCGAAACCGCCCTCTCTCTCGTCATACCCGCGCCGCCACTTCCCCCCTCAGGTCCGCCACCGCAGGCCTCACCTCCCCGCCTCCTCGCCTCCTCCCTCGCCCTCGTCTTCGCGTTCGTTCCCGTCACCTGTCAACCGCCGGCCTTCAGCGCCCCTCTTTCCGCTTCTTCACGTCGACTCTTCGCTCCATGCCCGCCTCGCCGCCCTCGTTTTTCCGCAACCGTTCACTGCTCAAGGTTGTGGCGTTCGCGCTCGTCGCCAGCGCCGTGCTGGTCCTTGTGCTGCCCCTGCCGCTGCCGTGGTCGCTGCGAGCCGTGGTGGCCGGCACCGATCTCTTCGCCGCGGCGGTCGTCGCGCTGCTGCTCCGGCAGTCCGCCCCGCGCTGAGCGCAGGCCCCGACGGGCCGCCCGGCTCCTCCCGGGGACCGCGGGGAAGATCGCTCCCGCCGCTTGACCCACCGCGGCTTGTTTCGGAGCATCCGCACCCGACCATGCTCACCCTCCGCGGTTCCCCGGCGCTCTCCTCCTCGCGCAGCCAGAAGCTTCTCCACGAGCTGACGGTCGAAGGCGTCACGCTCCGCGGTCTGACGGCGCACTTCGTCCACTTGGTCGATCTCTCGGCGCCCCTGACGGCCGAGGATCACGCCGTGCTCGAGCGCCTGCTCACCTACGGTCCGCAAGTCGACGCGGTCGCACTCTCCGGCGAGTGCCGGACGCGCGTCGTCGCGCCCCGTCCGGGTACGCTTTCCCCGTGGTCATCCAAGGCCACCGACATCGCCCGGATCTGCGGGCTGGCCGCGATCCGCCGCATCGAGCGGGTCATCGCCTACGAGCTCGCCGTCGAACCCGGGACGCCCGACGCCGCGGTCGCCCGGGCCACCGCCCGGTTGCACGACCGGATGACCCAAACGGTCTTCGGCTCCGTCGCGGACTGCCACGTCCTGTTCCGTCACGAGAACCCTCGCCCGCTCGCTTCGGTGCCGGTGCTGGCCGAGGGACGCGAGGCGCTTGTCGCCGCGAACGCCACCCTTGGCCTCGCGCTCGCCGACGACGAAATCGACTACCTCGTCAACGCCTTCCGCACGCTCGGCCGCGATCCGCACGACGTTGAGCTGATGATGTTCGCGCAGGCGAATTCGGAGCATTGCCGGCACAAGATCTTCAATGCGTCCTCGGACATCAACGGCGAGGCGCGCGAGCGGTCGCTGTTCCAGATGATCCGGAACACGCATCGACTCCACAGCGAAGGCATTCT
>CAZEJZ010000570.1:0-2318 GCA_964512415.1 uncultured Opitutaceae bacterium | reverse complement strand
GGGGTCCTGGCGCTCGCCGGCGACGACAATGCCCGGGTGTCGCGGATGGCCTGGCTTGAGCTCATCGACCGCCGCGCCGTCGGCCTCGGCCCCGAACTCCGGCGCCTCGCGCAGGACCGTGCGCTGCCCATCGACCGACGTCTCGGTGCACTGTGGGCGCTGGAGGGGCTGGAACGCCCCGCCTATCCGCTCCTCGAGGCGCTGGCCAAGGATCCGGCTCCGGCGCTGCGCCGCGAGGCCGCCCGCCTCGTTGCCATCGACCCCGCGCTGCGCGATGCCGACGTCGCGGCGATCCTCGGGAGTTTGGTCGACGACCGCGACGCCACGGTGCGTGCGGCGGTGGGCGACGGCCTGCGCCGCGTGACCCAGGCTGGGCCCGCGACGTTCGCCGTGGCGCTGCGTCTCGCGAAGGCGAAGCGGACGGAGGGAGACGTCTGGGACCGTTACGACCGGGATTTCGAGCGTTACCTCGCCCGCTGGGCCCTCGAAGCGAAGCCGGAACTCACCCGCGCGCTGGTGGATGGACCGAACGCCACGCCGCAGCCGCTGGAGAACCGGTTGGTCGGCCTCCTCGCCATCGGGGACCGGGATGCGGCGGAGCGGTTGGCGGCGTGGCTGCCGCAGACCGGCCGGGCGCCGAACGACGAGGAGATCCGCCTGCTCCTCGCCTTCGCCGCGGAGTCGGCACCCCGCGCCGCATTGGTCGCGGCGCTGGCTGATCCGACCGGGCGACGCGCGGTGGTGGAGGGACTCGTGCGCGCGCGGTCCGATCTCGATCCCGCGTGGTTCGCGCCGGTGCTGCGTGCGCCGGTCGACGCGTTGCTCGCTTCGAGCGATCCAGCGGACCACAACGCCGGCGCAGACGCCGCCGCCGCCTTCGGGCTCGCGGACACCGCCCCGGCGCTCGCGCGGATCGTCGCGGCGCAACTCGCACCCGGCGCTCCGCCGCTCCTGCCGCCCGCCCTCGCCCCGCTCCGGGCGCTGCGCGCGCTCCGGGCGGCACCGCCGGAGCTCCTCGCTTCGATTCTGGATCGAGTCGACCAGCGCGACGCACGCCGGGAAGCGGCGGCGGCGCTCGCCGAGCACCCCTCGCCAGAGGGGCCCGCGCTGCTCGCTGACCGCCTGCCCAGGCTCGCCCCCGGAGAACGCGGCCGGGCCCTGGAAGCCCTGAGCGCCACGCCACGCGGCTCGCACGCGCTCCTCGACGCCGTCACGCGCGGGCTGCTCGCCGAAGGCGACCTCGGCGTCAACACCGTCGAACGCATGCGCGCCGTCCTGCCGGATGATCCCGCGGTGGCGGCCCAATGGAAACGGGTGGGAGGCGACACGCTTCCGACAGCTACGCGGGAAACCGGAGTGCCCACGACGCCGGCCGAAGAGGCCGCGCAGACCGAGTTGCTCGCCCGCTATCGCTCGATCGCGGCGATGGCCGGCAACGCCGACAACGGGCGCGCGCTCTTCGAGGCGATTTGCCTCGTGTGTCACGCGCAGGGCGGTCGCGGGGGACAGATCGGACCCGCGCTCGATGGTCTTGGTCACACCGGAACCGAGGCGATCCTGCGCAACATCGTCGCCCCCAGCGCGGCAATGGAAGCCTCGTACCGCACCTTCCGGGTCATCACGACCAACGGCGACGTCATCGAAGGATTCCTCGCGACCGAGGACGCGGCCTCGGTGACCCTCCGCATCCCCGGCGGGCCAGAGCGCCGCATCGAGCGGACCTCGCTGCGCAGCGCCGGCTACCTCCGCCGCTCGCTCATGCCCTCGGGTTTGTTGGATGGCTTGAGCAACGACCAGATCCGCGACCTGCTCTCCTACCTGAAGTCACTGCGCTGACCGGAGCGCGCTCAACTCGCGCGCAAAGGATCTCCAAAGCCCGGCCTTGGCAGCACGAAGAACGCTTCGATAGCGTCCAACCCGGACTCCCTACCCCACCGATGATCCGCCGTTTCGCGTGCGGGGCGCTGACCCTCGTTCTCCTCCTCAGCCTGAGCGCCTGCACGCGCTCGGGAAAGGGAGCCGCCGACGAATTCCCCCGTGAGGAAACACTGCGCATCGGCATCGCCTGGGGTGAACCGAACACCTTCAACCCCCTGCATCCCGCCCCCAGCTGGCCGGTGCAACAAGAGCACACCGTCATCTACCAGACGCTGTTCTATTTCGATCCGGAGAAAGGCACGCTCCTGCCTCAGCTAGGCTCAGAACTGCGCTCATTCCCAGACCGGATCGAGGTCGATATCCACGAAGCCGCACGCTGGCACGATGGGAAGCCGGTGACGGCCCGGGACGTCGCCTACACCTTCAACCACCTCTACCAG
>CAZEJZ010000569.1:0-2320 GCA_964512415.1 uncultured Opitutaceae bacterium | reverse complement strand
CGTACGGCACTGCTGGCCTTGTCGACGCCACCGGCTCCGGTGGAGGATCTGCGCGACGGTAGCCTCCATGCGTGGTTTGCGCGTCAGGCCGCGACGACTCCCGACGGGATCGCGTTATCCTCGGAGTCTGGCACCCTGACGTACGCGGAACTCGATCGGGCCGCGAATGCGATCGCTCATCGCCTGCGTGGTCTCGGCGTCCAGCGGGGCACGCTGGTCGGACTCTTCCTTGAGCGCGATGCGCCGCTGCTCGTCGGCCTGCTCGGCATCCTCAAGGCCGGAGGTGCGTACTTGCCCCTCGACCCGATCTACCCCGATGACCGCCTCGACTACACGATCGAGGACAGCGCGATCCCGGTGATCATCACCTCGAGTGAGCTCTCGGCGCGGCTCAGCAATCCGATGGTGATGCGCCTTGAGCTCGATGCGGCCTGCCTGTTCCCGGCCGAGGGTGAGGAGTGCTCGCCCTTGCCGGTGGTGAACTCCCCCGAGGATCCGGCTTACGTCATCTACACGTCCGGCTCCACCGGTCGTCCGAAGGGCTGCATCGTCACGCACCGCAACGTGCTCCGGCTCTTCACCGCAACGGAGGTCTGGTACGACTTCAATCCGACCGACGTGTGGACCTTCTTCCACTCTGCCGCGTTCGACTTCTCGGTTTGGGAAATCTGGGGGGCGCTCCTTTACGGCGGCCGCCTCGTCGTGGTGCCGTACTTCACCAGTCGCGAGCCCGCTGCGTTCTGCGATCTCCTGATCCGCGAGCGCGTGACCATCCTGAACCAGACCCCGTCAGCCTTCCGGCAGCTGATGAAGGCTGAGGAACAGGTGGCGGATCCGCACGCCCTGTCGCTGCGCTACGTGATCTTCGGCGGCGAGGCCCTCGAGTTCGCGAGCCTGCGCTCGTGGTTTGAGCGCCATGGCGACACTCAGCCCCAGCTGGTGAACATGTACGGCATCACCGAGACCACGGTGTTCACGACGTACCGCCCGCTGCGGAAGGCCGATGCCTACGAGGGACGCGGCAGCTTGATCGGCAAGCCAATCATCGACACCCCCCTTCTTGTGCTCGATGGGCGAGGGCACCTTTGTCCGATCGGCGTCCCGGGTGAATTGAACGTCGCCGGCATCAGCCTTGCGGTCGGTTACCTGAACCGCCCGGAGCTCACGGCCCAGCGCTTCGTCCCGGATCCGCACGGCGTGTCCGCGAATGGCAAGCTCTACCGCTCGGGCGACCTCGCGCGGCGGCTGGCCGATGGCGACCTCGATTACCTGGGTCGCATTGACGACCAGGTGAAGATCCGCGGCTTCCGCATCGAACTCGGCGAGATCGAGAACGTGCTCCTGATGCACCCCGAAGTCCGCGAGGCCGTGGTCCTCGCGCGGGCGGACTCGCCGGGTGCGGAGAAGCGTCTCGTGGCGTACGTCGTCCCGCGGGGCGAGGAGCGCCTGACTGTCGACCTGATGCGGGACCACCTGCTCACGCGCCTGCCGGAGTACATGGTGCCGTCGGCGCTGGTCGTGCTCGACGCCTTTCCCCTCACGGCGAACGGAAAGATTGACCGCCGCGCATTGCCGGAGCCGTCCGGCCTGTTGGCGGATGTTTCCGCGGAGCACGTCGAACCGCGCACGGAGCGCGAGCGCATTCTCGCGGAGATCTGGTCGACCACGCTGGGAGTGGATCGCGTTGGCGTGACGGCGAGCTACTTCGCGCTCGGCGGTGACTCGATCATGGGTATCACCGTGTGCTCGCGGGCGCGGGAACGAGGGATCGAGTTCTCGCTGCAGGACCTGTTCGAGAAGCAGACCATCGCCGCATTGACGGCCGAGCCGGATGAGGTGGAACCGGCTGCCGCGGCGGCCCCGGCTCAGGTTGCCTTCGGTGAAACCGCCGCTGCGGTGGCGGGTTCGCCGAGGACCGGTGAAGCGTCGCTTGCACCCTTCGCGCTCCTCAGCGCCGGCGACCGTGCGCGGCTTCCGGGTGGGCTTGATGATGCCTACCCGGTGACCCGCCTCCAGGCGGGCATGCTCTTCCACAGCCAGTCGGATTCGGGCGGCGCGTTGTACCACGACGTGTTCAGCCACCACCTCCGTGGCCTGCTCGATCTCGGCGCGCTGCAGCAGGAGCTCGACGCGCTCGTCCAGCGCCATGCGGTGCTTCGGACCTCCTTCGATCTCGCCACCTTTTCGGAGCCGTTGCAGCTCGTCCATACCCAGGCGCGCTGGCCGCTGGTCAGTGGCGATCTCGCGCATCTGGCCCCGGCCGCGCAGGAGGAGTGGCTCGATCGCTTCGTGCACGACGAAGCCCAGCGTGCCTTCGATT
>CAZEJZ010000568.1:0-2331 GCA_964512415.1 uncultured Opitutaceae bacterium | reverse complement strand
CCGGGGAGCTGCTTGCGACGCGAGGATCGGCCACGCGACGAGTGTAAATGCGGCGCGTGGACGCGATTCGGACGCAATTGCGCGGTGCGCCGGGTCAGTTCGTCGGGCAGTCTCCGAAGTTCAGAAGCACCAGGCCGACGTCGCCACCGCCGACCTGTCCGTCGCCGTCCACGTCGCCCGGACAGCTGATGCTGACGTCCTCCACGCGCACGCCGTCCACCAACGGTCCGTTCGCGGTGCCGCCCGCGGCGCTCTTCAGCGAGAGCATCGTGACGGTGGCGTTGGCGATGAAGTCGACGCTGCACGCGCGCCAGGTCTGCGAACCGGCGCCCGTGCACACGTGGTCGAAGGTGGCGGCACTACTGCCCAGCGCGGCGGTCACCCGCTTCGTGCCAGGTCCGCCCGCGCAGTCACCCGAGATCCAGAAGGTGAGTCGGTAGCTGCGACCGGGCGTGGTGGCGACCGTCTGGCGAATCTCGCCGGATTCGAGAAGGTCGACGAAGAATTCGCCGAATCGAGGCACACCTTGGGTGGCACACGACGCGCTCGCGCGCGCCCTCTGGACCACTCCCGCATGCACCATCCAGCCCGATCCGATCGCGCTTCCCGACGCAACGAGTTCACCCGTGCAGATGTTCAAGGGGGTGCCAGCCTCGAAGCCGCCGTTCACGGCAAGGTTCACTGGACACGATCCGGACACCTCGCAGCAGTCGGGAATGTTGTTGGAGTTGGAGTCCTCGAGATCGCCCGCTTGAATCTGGCCATAGTCGACCAGACCGTCCCCGTTGCAATCGGCGGACCACTCGACCATGAAGCCTGGATTCGTCCAGCCCGACTCGCAGAAGCCGCGCTCGGGCAGGTCATTCACGATCACCGATGCAACGGTGAGCGTTTGCGATTCCGAGAAGAGGCAGAGTCGATCCTCATTCACCCCAGAGCCGCAATTCCAGTTGTTGAGACCGTAACCGGGGCCAGTCAGATCCACGGGGCCGCCCTCGGTCCAGAACCAACCGCCTGCCGGCTCGGCGGCGCCCGGCTGCTGATACCCCCCGACCCACGGGCCGAGTTGCTTCTTGACGCCGTTGATCGTGCTCTCCCGCCACACGGCAGTCGCGTTCACAGCCTGCTGGATGCACCAGAGACGCTCGGCGTTCGACTGAAAGCCGGCGAGCGTGCCACCCATCGCCTCCGCCGAGGCGCGCGCGGCGTTCCAACTCTGCGTGGATCCGATCACGGCGTAGAAATGCCCGTTGCCTCCGTCCGCGATCCTCCACTCCACGGCGGTCTGCGCCGAGGCAGCCCCCGCGACACCGACGGCCAGACCCGCCACCAGAACCTTCAAACGCATCGCTCGCATCGCATCAATCTCCATGCCGGAAGGGCTCAGGGGGGCGGTGTGACCGCGCTGGCGGCCCACCGAACCCACGATCATCGTGCCGCCGCGGAACATCCCGGGCGGACTTGGCAGAAAGACCACGCCCCCCGTCGCGAGACACGACAAAACGGACAGAATTCCAAGGATCCGCGCCGCTCCAGGCGCCGCATTGAGCCCAGTCCGGTGGACGGCTCGCGCCCAGGCTCCCCGCCGCGCCAGCTGCGCGGCGGCGCGCAAGGTGTCGCCGTCGATCCCCGCCCCTGCGCTCCGCGACGGATCACGAGCCTTCGCTTGGAGGCTGCCGCTCATCCCAGCAGCATCGCCACAAGGCGATCCGTCTCCGCCTCGATCGCCTCGGCAGGCACGCCGTCCTGCTGCAGCACACGCGCGATGCCTGCACGCAGCCGACGCTGCACGAGCTTCACCTGCGCCTTGAGGTCCTTCGGTGAGAGGCCTGTCTCGGCGGCAATGCGGTCGTAGGTCGCCCCGTCCACGAAGTGACGCCGGAAGGTCTCCCAGGCCTGACGGCGGCCCGCCTGCTCCAGCGACTCGACGGTCTCGCGCACCGCCGCCTCCACGACGGCCTCGGCCCATGCACGGTCCATCGCACCCTCGGCCTCCGGCGCGTGTCCGGGCTCCGCCACCACCCGCTCGAGCAGTCCGGGATCACGCGGCTCCGCACGGCGCAGCGCACGCCGCTCCGAGCGCGCGCGCTCGTGCAGATGCAGCAGCAGGCCGTTCATCAGCCACCGTCGCAGCGGAAGGCCGCTTCCGCGCCACTGAAGCAGATAGTCCTGCTTCGCGAGCCGGCTCGCGAAGAAGCCGTTCACCAGATCGGCGCTCTCGCCCAGCCCGCGCCACCCGCTCCCCTGCACGTAGGCTCGCAACGGCGAGAAGTAGCGCGACATCACGTGGGCGTTCAGTTCGTCGCGCGCGGCGCGGGCGAGATCGCCATC
>CAZEJZ010000567.1:0-2335 GCA_964512415.1 uncultured Opitutaceae bacterium | reverse complement strand
ATCGGTCGTTTTCTCGACGGGATGCCGCGGCGGTTCGACGTCGCCACCGGCGACGTCCGCTTGAGCGGGGTGCGGGTGGACTACGACCCCGCGACGCGGCGCTGCACGGCCTGTGAACGCGTGACGGTGCGGATGGAGTGAAACAAAAAAAGCCCCGCGGTGAGCGGGGCTTTCGGGGGAGGCGGAGGACCGCCGAACTCAGAGGGCGGCCGTGTAGTTCTTCTCGGCGGCGTCCCAGTCGACGACGTTCCAGAAGGCGGCGACGTAGTCGGGGCGGCGATTCTGGTAGTTCAGGTAGTACGCGTGCTCCCAGACATCGAGGCCGATCACCGGCTTGCCCTCGATGCCGGCCACGGCCTTGCCCATGAGCGGGCTGTCCTGGTTGGCGGTCGAACCGATCGCGAGCTTCTTGTCGGCGCCGACGACGAGCCAGGCCCAGCCGGAGCCGAAGCGGGTCGTGGCGGCCTTGCCGAACTCGGCCTTGAAGGCATCGAAGCTGCCGAACGAAGCGTTGATCGCCTCGGCCAGGCGGCCCTTGGGTGCGCCACCCTTGCCCGCACCGAGGATGGTCCAGAAGAAGGCATGGTTGCTGTGGCCGCCGGCGTTGTTGCGGAGGACCCCGCGGATCGCATCCGGAACCTTGGACAGGTCGGCGATCAGGGCCTCGACCGGCAGCGCGGCGAGCGCGGCGTGGTCCTTGAGGGCGTTGTTCGCGTTGGTGATGTACGCCTGATGGTGCTTCGTGTGATGGATCTCCATCGTCCGCGCATCAATGTGCGGCGCGAGGGCATCGTAGGCGTAGGGCAGGGGCGGCAGTTCGTAGGCCATGGTGAGATGAGTTGGGAAAACGGAGGGAGATTGGAGCTTGTGCGCGTCTCCGGACGACGTCAACTGGCGAGCCCCGGTTCCGGTGGATCGGCCAGTGGGCCGCCGGACCGCTTCAAGCGGAAGAATGCTTGCAGAAGGTCGCGGCAGTCAGCTTCCAGCTCGCCGCCCGGCGTGAGTTCGACGTGGTGGTTGATCCGGGGAAGGTCGTTCAGGTTGGTGGCCCCGCCCAAGCAGCCCATCTTGGGGTCGCGGACGGCGTAGCAGACCCGGCGGACGCGTGACATCAGGAGGGCGCCGGAGCACATCGGGCAGGGCTCCTTGGTCACGTAGACCGTGGCGCCTTCCAGCCGCCAGTCCCCCATGGCGGCGGCCGCCTGGGTGATGGCGAGGACCTCGGCATGGGCGGTGGGATCGCGGGACGATTCGACGGCGTTGTGCGCGGCGGCGATGACCTCGCCCCCCCGTTCGATGACGCAACCGATCGGCACCTCATCGTCCCGCCAGGCGTCGATCGCCTGATTGAACGCGAGGCTCATGTAGAACGCATCATCGCGGACCAGCTGGGAAGGGAAGCGCTTCTCGAACGGGCAGGGCGGGGGCGTCTCTGGGCCGGGGGGCATGAACGGGGGCGGAAGTCGGTTCGCGGGAAGAAAACCTTGACTAAACCCGCCTGTCTGAACGATTCAAGGGTTCCTTCCCGCATGTCTTTCTCCCGCCCTTCCGGTTTCCGCGCCTGAGCTCATGTCCGACGACAAATCGATCGAAGTAGAGGGCAAGATCATCGCGGTTCTCCCCGGCACCATGTTCAAGGTGCAACTGGCCAACGGGCACGTGGTCCTGGGGCACATCTCGGGCAAGCTGCGGAAGAATTTCATCAAGATCGCGGCGGGGGACAACGTGAAGATGGAGATGAGCCCGTACGATCTGGACAAGGCGCGCATCACCTACCGCATGAAGGACACCAACCCGGCTCCGGGTCCGCGTCGTCCGCAGCAGCGGCGGCGCTACTGAGCGCGCACCGGCGACCGCGATGGGGGCAACCATGGCGTCCTCCGGTCGATGAAACGGGATGACTCCAGCCGGGCGCCGGAGAGTTTTGCCGGCGACGTGAATGAGTTCATTGCGTTCCTTGAATTGGAGCGCGGTCTCTCGCGCCACACCTGCGCGGCCTACCAACGGGACCTCGACCAGTGTGCGCGGTGGCTCGCGGAGACGCGCTCGCGCGGAGGCTGGGCCGACGTGGGCGGAGACGATTTGGCGGGCTGGGTGCATGCGTTGAGCGACGCCGGGCAGGCCTCGGCCAGCGTGGCGCGAAAGCTGGCGGCCCTGCGCACGTTTTTCCGGCATCTGGTCCGGGAGCGGAAGCGCGAGGAGGATCCCTCGGCGCTGCTCGTGGGCGCGCGACAGGGGCGTCGCTTGCCGGGCACCCTGAGCATCGAGGAGGTGGAGCGACTCCTGGCGGCCCCCGCGGGCGGGAGCGCTCAGGCGCTGCGCGATCGCGCCCTGC
>CAZEJZ010000566.1:0-2337 GCA_964512415.1 uncultured Opitutaceae bacterium | reverse complement strand
GCATTGACACTGACTGGCAGGAATTTGCGCACATTTGACCATTCTTCTCGGGGCACAAAGCGTCTGACGTGCCCAGCGGGAAAAACTGCCAAGATCAACGTGAGAAAGAACGCCGACGCAGAACCCCTGTTCAATGAAGAGACAGTGGTTATGTGAAGAGCCCTCGAGGCGGCAAGCAGAAATGGGGTAGCCGGAAGCCGCGCGACTTCTGGACGGAGAAAAGGGTGCCGATCCGCCCAGGGCGCCGCCACCTGTCTTGGCCGACACCCCGGCTTCGCTCGCGTGGGCTCCACGCTCCGGCAGGCAAGGGATGCACACGGTGCGAACCGGGCCTGAGCATTGCCGCAGTGAGGCTTGGAGCGCGGCGAAGGTTCCGATCGCACGCGACCAGGGAAGGTAACTCACCGTCGCGCGAGAAGATCCTCGGCCGAAGGGGCGTCCGCGGGCTTTCTCCCAGGCCTCACTCCCGACCCGGTCCTGCCGCTGCTGATCAACGGTTTGGCCCGAGTTCTGCTGAGCGGTCTTCGCATGCCCAACCTGACCCACACCCGAAAGTCGTTTTTTCTGCTCGCCGCTGCCGGCCTGAGCTCGGTCGTCGCGCCTCCGAGCCAGGCCCAGACCGCCGCCCAGACCGCTGCGAAACCCGGCGCAGACATTGTCACCATGGAGCAGTTCGAGGTGACCGACGTTCCCATCGACAAGCAGATCCTGCCGACCTCGCGTCCGTTCAACTCGGTGTTCGGCACCGACGACAACATCGTCGATGTCCCGCGCAACGTGACCATCATCTCGCGTCAGCAGTTGAGCGACATTTCCATTTCGAGCGTGCTCGACTTCTCAAAGCTGACCTCGAGCGCATACACGACGACGAACTTCGGCGCCCCGGCCAATCCCAGCATCCGCGGCCAGACCGCAGACTTGTTCATCAACGGTGTGCGCGGCCGCATCACCTCGAACGGCAACGGCCTGCCGCTGAACTTCAACTCGGTGGAGTCGGTCAACATCGTCAAGGGCCCCGCGACTGCGGTGCAGGGCACGTCGATGTACGTCGGCGGCTTCGTCGACCTGATCACCAAGCGTCCTTACTTCGACGGATTCAAGGGTGCGGTGAGCGTGACGATCGGTTCGTATTCCCAGAAGGAGTGGACGGTCGACATGGGGGGGCCGATCTCGAAGACCTCCGCCTACCGCTTCAGCTACTCGGGCCAGGACAGCAAGGGTTACTGGGAGAACTACTATAACAAGAACAGCGCCCTGTACGGTGCGGTCACCTTCCGTCCCTCCGAGGGGTATGAGATCTTCGTGAGCGGCAGCGTGTCGCGTTACGACTACACGGAAAACTGGGGCTTCAACCGCGTCACGCAGGACCTGATCGACAACGGTCGTTACCTGACGGGCGTGAACAGCAATCCGGCGCCGGACTTCGCGAAGTTTCCGCTCGGGTACGCGGATGCCAAGGGTGCTCCGATCACGTTCTCCAACATCAGCACCGTCGGCGGCGTGGCCGCCCCGGTATCCGACCCCCAGAACTCGAAGTGGGTGACCTCCGGCTTTCCCGCCGGCAACCGCGTGGTCTTCGGCCCGACGGTGGAGCTCAATCGCCACAAGCGCCTGCTCAAGCCGGGCGATCACTCGGTGGGCGACGAGTACAACCTGCAGGCGATCCAGACGCTGACGATCAGCCCGACTCTCCGCGTGGTGAACAACACCTACTGGAGCTACACCGCGCGCGACACCCTCAGCTCATACTACTACTCCGAGGTGATCGATCCGTCGTGGTTCGCGGAGAATCGCACGGAGGTGATCTTCAGCGAGAAGGCATGGAAGCTGAATACCGGCCTCGACCTGCGCTACCAGCGCACGAAGGCCTACGATGATTACTTCTTCGAGCCGGCGAACGTGTGGGACCTGACGAAGGATCTGAGTTACATCGACGTTTACCGTTCCGTGAACTTCCCCAATCCCTTCACCAGCCTGCCGATTCCCGGCTGGCCTGGTCGTTACGCGACGGATGGCATCACCAACGGCGATACGAACGACTCGAAGGGCAAGACGGCCGGCGTGTTTGCGCAGGGCACTTACAAAGTCTCCGACGCCATGAATTTCGTGCTCGGCGGGCGCCTCGATCGCTTCAGCGCGACGGTGGTCGAGCCGCTGCTCGCGAAGCGCCCAACGGCCTCGATCAGCGTCTGGATCCCGAACTACAACGCCAGCGCGATCTACAAGGCCACCCCGGCGTCCAGCCTCTACGCCACCTACAACTTCAGTCGCAACACGTCGGGTGCGGTCGGCAACGGCGGCGGCATCACCGGCTGGAACGCGGCCGGCACCGCCCTG
>CAZEJZ010000565.1:0-2344 GCA_964512415.1 uncultured Opitutaceae bacterium | reverse complement strand
GCGCCACGAGTAGGTGGCACCCGCATCGAAACTGTATTGAGCGTCAGGAATGTACGTGAAGCCATGGCCGCTCGCGAGGAACCCCAGCAGCTTGCCCACGGCGGTGACGCCGCCCTTGATCTCCCATCCCTGTTGGCGGGCGTCGCGCAGACTGTGCTTCACGAAGAGGTTACCGGTCCATTTCGGTGCGAAACGCAGCGGGATCGTACCCGGGTTGTTCGTCGCGACATTCCAGCCCTCGGAATTGGCCTGACCCTTGAAGAGCTGGGAGGTGTCCATGACCGTGTAGTTGGCGATCACGGACAGCGAGTCATTGATCGCGCCGAACGCGGTGAACTCCAAGCCCTTCGTGGAGCCATCGTACTTGAAGTTCTCCGCGATGTTGATCGGAACGCCGAAGTCGCTCGGCGCCTGAGACGTCGTCGTGGAGGTGTACGTGATGATCAGGTCCTTCTTCGCCATCTCCCAGTAGTTGGCCGTGAACGAGAGCCGTCCCCCCAGCAACTCTCCCTTGACGCCCGCCTCCTTCAACTCCGTGCCGGGACTGATGGAGAAGAATTCGTTCAGGCGCGGGTCACCCGGAGTGAGTCGCGTGGAGCGTTGAACCGACGTCGGAGTGTCGTTCTGCAGGCTGTTGACGACGTAAACCGAGAGGCTGGGGTTGACCTTGAACGTCGCACCATAGCGCCAGGAGTTGAGCGTCTGCCGGGAGCCGGCGGTGCGCAGGCCCGTGATCTTGCTGCGGGTTTCGAAGACATCCTTGTCGGAGCGCAGCCCACCCGTGATCAGGAGCCGCTTCTGGAAGAACGCGACATCCTGCTGGACGAAGTAGCCGCGGCTGTAGGAGTCGTTCTCCGTGTAGGTGGCGCGCGGCAGGTTCGCGACGCGGCCGTTGAAATAGGAGGCGCTGTATCCGCCGGCCTTCATGGCCGCCAAGTTCAGGGTGTTGAACGGTGCGGCGGGGATTCCGTTGTAGAAGCTGTCCTCAAACGAACCGTCATCGTACGAGTAGCCGACCATGGTCATGGCGGCGGCGACCGAGCCGAGATTGTACTTGGCGACGAGGTCGCCCTGCGCCGTCTGACCGCGGCGCCAGCCGACGGCGCCTTGGCTCGACGACGGGATGAGCGTCGTGAGGTTGTTCTCACCGGTCCACCAGTATTGATCGTATCCGACGTAGCGCATGTGGCCCACTTGGCGGAAATACAGCCAGTCGTTGAACTGGTGGGTGAGAAAGACCGTGGTGTTGGCAACCCTCATCTTGTCGTCGTTGCCCGGGCCGGAGATGTTGAAGTTGTAGGGCAGGCCGAGGGCGGTGATTGGATCGGTGCTGTTGTTGTAACGCGGAATCAGTCGGCGGAGCTTCTCGGGATAAAGGGCGAAACCGTGTCCTTCTTCGCGCGACGGCGTCAGCAGGTCGAGGAGCTCGGCGTTTACATTGAGTTCGGTCCGCGGCGTGATTTGCCACTTGAACGAGGGGTAGAGCACCCGGTTCTTCACCTTTTGGAACTGGATGTAGTCATTGCCCTGCTGCCAGGCACCCGCCACGCGGGCTGCAAACGCCTGCTGAGTTCCCGGCGTGATGTTGGCGTCGAACTCCACGCGGTTCATGTAGCCATCGTACTCGTCGAAGCTGAACGCATACTTGACGAAGCGGGAATTGGACCCGATCTGCGGTTTCTTGGCGATGTAGTTGAGCAGGCCGGACCCGCCCGCACGACCCTGCACGGCGGAGGGCGGTCCCTTCACGATCTCCAGCCGCTCGTAACCCACGAGGTCGCGCTTGTTGTTTCCCATGCGCACACCGTCGACCGAAATCGAGCCAGGCGTCTCGAAGCCGCGGAGGCTGATGTTGTCGCCGTTGCCGGCGTGACGGTTGCGCACGAATACGTTCGCGAGGTACTTGAAGGACTGGTCGAACGACGTCGCACCGATGTCGTTCCAGAACTCTTTGGTCACGATGTCGACGGATTGCGGGATATCGATCAGGGCCGTGTTGGTGCGGGTGGCGGTGGACGCGGAGGACACGCGGTAGCCCTTGGAAGCCTCGGCCGTCACCTCGAAGGGACGGAGGGTGATGGGAGCGTCGGGCTTCGCGGACGGGGTCGAGCTCTGGGCGAACGCGGCGCCGGCGGCGCCGGCGGCGAGGACAAGCAGGCGGGGGGTCAGACGGATCAGGGTCATGGGTAGGGGTGTGACGTGCGAGGTTGACGTGACGCGATCCGCACGGCCGGCGACCCTCGGGGCGAGTGCCGGAAGCGATTCGCTAGGGCAAAAAGCTAAATGGATTTAGCAAATGCAAGAAAATTTTGCATGGGGGTGAGTTGGGGGGGGGCCGCGGTCA
>CAZEJZ010000564.1:0-2380 GCA_964512415.1 uncultured Opitutaceae bacterium | reverse complement strand
CCAGGGGGAGCGATCTCCTCGCCCGACCAGCATCTGCCATCCAGCGATGCGATCTCCCCGCGACAGAGCAATGTAGCCGCGACCGGCCACACGCCCGACGCCTGCTGCCGAACTTCTGGAGCCGCTCCCGACCGCGACTCAGTTGCCGCAGGGGCCCCAGTTCGCCAGGAGCATGCCGAGGTCGAAGCCGTCGACGGCGTTGTCGCGGTTGAGGTCGCAGGCAACCGCCGCGGCGTTGCCGGCGCTGACGGGGCCCCAATACGAGAGCAGGACGCCGAGGTCGCCGCCGTCGATGCGCTGATCGACATAGATGTCGCCAACGCAGGGGGCACCGGCCGCATGGAGCGTTGCAATCTCTCCCGCGGACAGCGGGCGGCTGTAGAACCGCAGGTCGTCGATCGCACCGCGGAACCGGTCGCAGCAATCGAGGCGGTCACGGCCGATGAGGATCTTCGGGAGCTGTTGCCCGTAATCGACCGCGAAGCCTTCGCCGACGAGTGAACCGTTCACGTAGATGCGCCTGACGCCCGCGTTCGAGCTCGTACATGCCACGTGGGCCCACATGCCGGGTGCGATGACGCCTGCCGGTGTGACAACGGCGCTCCCGCCTCCCGAGCAGCATGAGCCGAATTCAAGCGATCCATTGGACCAGACACGGAGGGCAGGCGAGAGCAGGTTGTTGCCGATGCCGGCGATGCGCTCGATGATGTAGGCGTAGGAGCTGCCGCGCGCTTCCACACGCAACCAGAGGGCCCAAGAGAATGCGTTGTCGGTCGGAATGGGGACACCATCAACCTGGATGAAGCTCGTTGAACCATCGAACGATGCGGCAGTGCCCGTCAGTCCGAGCGGACCCGCGATGTAACCGACACCGGTCGCGGCGCCGTTCCGGCCATTGCCGCTCGAGTCCACGCAGTTTCCATTGAACATGTAGTGAGCCTGGAGTCCCACGGCGAGTTGGTCGCAGTTCGTGCCCTGCTCGCAGCAGTCGGGAATGTTGTTGGCATTGGTGTCGACGAGCTGCCCGGCGAGGATTTGGCCATAGTCGACGATGCCGTCGTTGTTGCAATCGGCGTCCCACTCGATGAAACTTGGGTACGGACCAGTCTCCTGACCATCGTTCCAGGTGATCGCGTTGGCATCCATCAAGCCGAAGTCCTCGCCGCCGATGTTGTTCGGCTCGTTGGGTTGACCGTTGGTGTTCACGCGCCAGTTCGTGTAGACGACGGCCTCGCCATTGACCCATTCCCAGCCACCCGCTGGTTCGGCGAATGCGGCGGAACCTCGGTTCTGATACATGCCGAACCAAACGGTGCCGGTGCCGAGCGTCCGCAGGAACAGGGCCTCCTGTGCGGAAGAAAGCGTCGCAAGATGCCCGCCGATTGCGCGCGCATTCGCGGCGGCGGTGCTCCATGTCGTGGTGTTTGTGGCGTATCGATACCAGTGCCCATTGCCACCGTCCTGCACCCGCCACTGCACCGCCTGCGCACTCGCGCCACCGCTGATCGCCGCTGCCGCCCCGATCGCCGTCGCCGCGACCACGCCCGTGACCTGCTTCAACATCTCTGGATGCTCCTGCCTGGATTGCGCGACGCCACCACCGCCACGTGCGGGCGCGGCGTCGCGGGGGATCGATCCGGCCGGCGCGGCGGCTGACGGTCGGTACCCCACGGATTCCGCGCCATTCCCGGATAACCGTGCCGTGACCAGCGTCCCCGCGAGCACCATGGCCAGCGTCACCGTGCTGCCGGCGCGGGCGGCGTGCGTGGCTCCGTGCGCCGCGTCCCCTGGAACCTGTGGCCGACGCCCGGTCTCATGGGCTCCGAGGCCATCGTCCGCCCCGTCTTGGATCGCCGCAATCCGCAGCGCCTGCACCATCTGCCCACGCGTGAGCGCGGTGCGCGTCCCTGCCTCGTCTGCCGTTAGCTCTCCCATGCGCCGGGATCGATCCGCGGCACGGCGTTGTTGACTGAAGAGATGACGCAGAATCCGCAAAGAACTTCGGCTCCGGACGGATGCAAGCGGAACTCCGCCGCCCGCCGCGCGACGGCTCACCCGGGTCCGCGCCCCTCGAGCACCCGCACGTCCTCGAGGTCCTTCGGTCGCCCCGCCGCCCGCTTCGCGGCGATCAGGTCCTCGCGCGAGAGCAGCCACTATCTCACCCCGCCAACCTCGCGCTCGATTTTGCGCGCCCACGCATCGGCAAAGGTCACGCCGGGAGTCCTGGTCTGTACGTCCACGCGCACGACATCCTTGAGGATGGTGATCTCGTGCGCCAGGAGCTCGCGTGGCGTCGTGAGCGCGGCGGAGCCGATACCGGCGTCCTGCATGGCCGCGAGCAGCCGCGCCGCATTCTCCTCGGTCGCATCGATGAGCCGGT
>CAZEJZ010000563.1:0-2382 GCA_964512415.1 uncultured Opitutaceae bacterium | reverse complement strand
GACGAGCACGTGAAGAAGCACAGCCTGAAATCCCTGCGCCTGCTCGGCTCGGTCGGCGAGCCGATCAATCCGGAAGCGTGGATGTGGTACCATACGCTGATCGGCAAGAAGCGGTGCCCAATCGTCGACACCTGGTGGCAGACGGAGACCGGAGCGATCATGGTTTCGCCGCTCCCCGGCGTCACCCCGACCAAGCCGGGTTCCTGCACGCTGCCCTTTTTCGGGGTGGTGCCGAAGGTCCTCGACGAGCAGGGCCGCGAGGTGCCGCGCGACGCGGGCGGGAAGCTCTTCCTCAAGAATCCTTGGCCGTCCATGCTGCGCACGCTCTGGGGCGATGACGATCGCTTCAAGCGGCAGTACTGGAGCGAACTGCCGGGCTACTACTTCGCGGGCGACGGCGCGCGCATCGACAAGGACGGCTACCTCTGGGTCGTCGGCCGCATCGATGACGTCCTCAATGTCTCGGGTCACCGCATTGGCACGGCCGAGGTCGAGAGCGCCATGGTCTCGCACCCGGCGGTCGCGGAGGCGGCCGTCGTGGGCCGGCCCGATGAGCTGAAGGGCCAGGCCCTCGTCGTCTTCGTCATCACGAAGTCGGGCGTCGCGGCGACCAAGGAACTCCGCGAGGAACTGCGGGCCCACGTCGCCCGCGAAATCGGTTCGCTCGCGCGGCCCGACGATGTCCGCTTTGCCGCCGGCCTGCCGAAGACCCGTTCGGGCAAGATCATGCGGCGCATCCTGAAGGAGATCGCCGCTGGCGGTGAGGTGAAGGGCGACACGACGACGCTCGAGGACTTCTCGGTCGTATCCGCCCTGCAAGCACAGGAAGAGTGACCCGATCAGGGCTTTGACGGACGGGCCGCGCCGGCGCTAAGGTAGCGCATGCGCGGCCCGTTTGTTTTTCGATGGTTCCGGCCCGGGCGGGGGGCGGGTGCCGTGCCGAGGGGCATTCGTCCCGCGGGATTTTCCCTCCTTGAGATGATCGCGGTGCTGGGGGTGATCGGGGTGCTGGGAGGCCTCGTGCTCCCCGCCGGTCGCGCTGCGCTTGAGTTCGCGCGGGCCGTGCGCACGCGGAGTGTCTTCGCGCAGTGGACCGTGGCGATGGAGTTGTACCGCGCTGAATACGGCACGTTTCCGGAGATCGCGGCCGGTGGGCTTCTCGACTCGGAGCGCCTCGCGACCGCCCTGACGGGGCGGGATCCGCTGGGCCGGGAGGTATCGGATGACGGTGTGAACGGCAATCTGCGGCGACGGAGCTTTCTGAATCCCGGGGCCACCGAATGGCTGCGTCTTCCTCCACCCGCTGAGCAAGCCGTGGCGATCGACGCGTTTGGCAACAGCGACATTGGGGTGCTCTATGATCGCGATGGCGATGGCTGGATCCGCGGTGAGGAGTGGACGATCCCGGCGCTGCGGTCCGGCAATGCGCGGGACGGATTTGGTGAGGCCGTGGCGCTCAACCGCGAGCGTGAGCGTGCCGAGGGTGGCGTGCGTGCGCGCATCGCCTTTGTGTCGGTCGGAGCCGGAGGCCCGCGTGAACCCATCCGCAGCTGGCGTTGAGCGAACGCCCACCCGGCGGCGGATTCCGCGCGAGAGGGGGACACCCTCCGGCTTTTCGCTGCTCGAGGCGGTGCTCGTGCTGGCGGTGATGGCGCTGCTGGGTGCAGGCCTTGCCTCCGTCGGCAGGGTCGGTGCCCAGGGTGCGGTTGCCGATGCCGGTGCCGCGGTTCTGCGTGACGGGCTGGCCGAGGCGCGCGCGCGGGCGCTTTCCCTCGGGGTCGTCGTGCGGGTCATCGTTGCGGACGGCCCGGAGGGCGAGGGAGGTGTGTTCTGGATCGCGGGCGCGACCCCAGCGGGTGGCTGGGCGGCGATCGGTGGTGCGCGCTCCCTGCCCGCCGGAGTGGTCCTGCGCACCGCTGACGGATCCGCCGGAGAAGGTATGTTGCGGGGGAGCGCATCGACGTTTTCGGGGCGTGCGACCTTCACGGTCGAAGGAGTTCCGCGAACCGGCAGCCTCCCGTGGAACTACGTGGAGTTTCGTCCGGCGGGAACTGCCTTGCCGTGCCTCTTGGTACTGGACCACGCGGCCGACGCGGCGTTGCCGACGGGTGGACACGAGGCGGGACGTCGTGGGCTGCGGGTGAGCGTGTATGGGGCGGTGACCCTTCTCCCGGGGCCGGAGTGCTTTTGACATGACGACGAGCCGGCGCAGGCGCGGCGGGTTCACCGTGGTGGAGACCTTGGTGGCCGTCATGGTGGCGCTTTCCGCCGTCGCTTTGGTGGGAGCGCTGGGACCGCTTTCCGAGGGTGCGGAACTCGCCGCGCAGCGGCGCACGGCGGTGCGGGCGGCGGAGAACTTGCGGGCGATCTGGGTCGGCGGGC
>CAZEJZ010000562.1:0-2384 GCA_964512415.1 uncultured Opitutaceae bacterium | reverse complement strand
ACTACTACACCGTGCCGTTCGTGAAGCTGGTGAGCGACGGCGTCCTCAGCCCCTTCTCGTACACCCAGTCCCAGGCGGCGATCGATGGCCTCAAGGCCGCGTCTGCCTCGGGCGTTGAACTGTACGGCGGCACGTTCACCAACACGACGCTGGACTTCACGACCTCCGGTCCGCTGTTCCGCGTCCCGGCCGGCACGGTCAACGCCGCCGTCGGCGCCGATTTCCGTCGTGAGGAGTACTTCTTCGCCGGCGATCGCCGCGACAACGTGAGCACGGCCGACTCGCTCATCTTCAACGTTCCCTTCGACAACGCGCTGGCGACGGCGGGCACGCTCAGCCGCGACATCAAGGCGGTCTTCACCGAGGTGCAGATTCCGGTCGTCAAGACCCTCGATCTCAACGTGGCCGCCCGGCGCGACCAGTACACGGGCTTCGGCGCCTCCACCAACCCGAAGGTCACGCTGCGCTTTGCCCCGACCGAGCGGGTACTCCTCCGCAGTTCCTACAGCACTGGCTTCCGCGTGCCGACGTTCAAGCAGCAGTTCGACCCGGTGACCGAGAGCATCTACGCCGGCGCCGACCTGCGTGATCCGACGACGGGCCTCGCGATCCCGCCGAACTCGATGAACATCCGCAGTGGCGGCAAGACCTCGCTCGATCCCGAGACGGCCAAGATGCTGTCCGCCGGCGTGGTCTTCTCGCCGATCAAGAACATCACGCTCACCGCCGACTGGTGGTCGGTGCAGCGCGACGGCACGATCCTGATCCTCGGCCCGACCGTGATCCTGCAGAACTACCAGCTCTTCCCCGATGCGATCATCCGCAACGCCGGCAACCAGATCATCGCGATCGACAATCGCTGGCTCAACGCCGGCGAGACCCAGACCAAGGGCATCGAGTACGGCGCCCGCGGTGACTTCGACGTGCTGGGCGGCCGCCTGACGGCCGAGACCAACATCTCGCAGCTGCTGGAGAAGAAGTCCCGCCTGCTGGCTTCCGCGCCGTGGAGCGCGAGCGAGATCGGCCGCTTCACCCGCGCCAGCGACATCGGACTGAAGTGGAAGTACACGGCCGCCGCTTCGTTCCGGAAGGGCAAGTGGACGGGCCGGGTCAGCCAACTCTACCGTGCCGGCTACATGGACTTCGTGCTCCCGGGCGTCGCCAACGGCACGGTGGTGCCGCCGAACTGGAACCCGAAGGTCGGTGAGTACATCACGTACAACGCGAGCCTTACCTACCGCTGGCGCCGCGATGTGACGATCGTCGCCGGCATCAAGAACCTCTTCAACGAGGACCCGCCCTTCTCGGTTGCCTACGACACCAACACCGGTGCCGGCAGCAGCTGGGAGCCGCGCGTCGCCGACCCGCGTGGTCGCGCGTTCACGCTGTCGGTCGAGTACAAGTTCCGCTGACGGAACGTCCGGTGAGCGCGCCGGCCGCCGCGGGTCACCCTGCGCGGGCCGGTCGCGCCGCCGCGCGCGATCGATCTATCCGCTAGCCCCGCAGGCCGCTACGGATCATGGCGACCGCGATGGCAGCAAGGAGCATCGAAATGATCTTGGACACTGCTCGCAGGCCAGCGGGGCCGATGCGGCGTCCGAGCCAATCGCTGTAGTGCAGTGCGAGCACGACGAGGGCCAGATTGGCGGCGAGCGCGGCGAGCGTGACCGCCAACCCGATAGCCTCGTTCTGCGCGAGAACAAGGAGCGTGGTGATGGATGCCGGACCGGCGATGAGCGGCATACCCAA
Source organism: uncultured Opitutaceae bacterium (assembly GCA_964512415.1). Taxonomy (GTDB): domain Bacteria; phylum Verrucomicrobiota; class Verrucomicrobiia; order Opitutales; family Opitutaceae; genus UBA6669. The sequence goes on along the minus strand of CAZEJZ010000562.1, from coordinate 635 downwards.
GGGAACGATGCCAAAGTCATCCGGGAGCTTCTCTGATTCCGCGGACGACGTCGCGAGAAGATCCTTGGCGGCGAGGATGAAGAGGATCAGCCCGCCGGCGATCTGGAAGTCGGCGACCGCGATGCCTAGAGCGGTGAAGACCGATTGTCCGAGAAACAGGAAGCCGAGTGCGACCAGTCCCCCCGTCCAGATCGCCTGATCGGCGAGCCGACGTCGCTGGTCGGAGCGGATGTTCTGGCCCATCCCGAGGAAGATCGCCGCCAGGCCGATGGGATCGATGGCGACGAACAGCGGGATGAAGGCTTGGAGGAAACGTGCGCCCCAATCGAGCATAGCGGGAGAATGCCGTCTTCGCCGGGAAAGGCAAACCGCGTCGCGTCGCGCGGCGAGATCACCGCCGGGCGGCGGATTACACCGCCTCGGCACGCAGGCCCGCGCCGCGCAGGGCGGCGAGCACGTCGGTGACGTGGGCCGGTCCGCGCGTCTGCAGCACCAGCTCGACCTCGACGTACTGTGCGGAAAGCGACGAGAACGCGCGCTGGTGGTGCACTTCCTCGATATTCGCCCCGGCGCGCGCCACGGCGGTCGCGATCGTCGCCAGCGAGCCCGGCACGTCGCGGGCGCTGACCTTCAGC
>CAZEJZ010000561.1:0-2400 GCA_964512415.1 uncultured Opitutaceae bacterium | reverse complement strand
ACGCCGCCGCGCGGTGCTCTTCCTCCGTCCCGGCGCGGCGCTCGCCGATGTCGCGGCAGAGCACCTCCCAGTCCCGCCAGAGCCGGCGGCGGTCGATGGAGACGGACAAGGACGCAGACGCGGAACGCGAACGAGGCATGGGAGAAGAAGAGGGAGAAGTGAACCGGGAGACGCGGAACGAGCGGCATTCCGACCGAGCCGGGGCGCGGCACCGCGGCGCGACGGCGCGATCGAGTGCCCGCAGACTCCTCGCGCGCGCGGCGACCGTCAAACCTCTAGTCCCCGTCGCCGCCGTCTCCGGGATTGCCCCGCCCCGCCGCCCTGCTTTGCTCGCAAGCTCCCATGCAGTACCCCTCATCGCCGGGCGGCAGCCAGCCAGACGAGCGTGCGGCGCACGCCCTCCGGGTCGCCGCGCGCTTCGCGTTGGACGCGCCGCCGACGCGGGCGGTACCCCATGGGTCCGGCCACATCAACGACACCTTTGCCGTGACCTGCGGCACGCCGAACGCGTCCACCAAGCGGTACCTGCTGCAACGGATCAACGGCCGGATCTTCCGCGACGTCCCGGCGCTGATGGAGAACATTGCTCGCGTCACCCGCCACGCGCGCTCCCGCCTGCCCGCGTCCGGCGGGGAACGCGCGCTCTCGCTCATTCCCGACCGGGACGGGGCCGCCTACACGCACGACGAGACCGGTGCGGCCTGGCGCTGCTACGACTTCATCGAAGGGGCGCGCACGTATGACCTGCTCGAACACGCCGGGCAGGCCCGCGAGGCCGCGGCTGCCTTCGGACGCTTCCAAGGCCTGCTCGCGGACCTCCCCGCCCCGCGCCTCCACGAGACCATTCCCGCCTTCCACCACACCCGCCGCCGCTTCGAGACCTTCCTTGAAATCGTGCGCCGCGACCCGGTCGGACGCGTCGCCGCCGCGCGGGACGAGATCGCCTTCGCCACCGCGCGCGAAGCGATGGTGGACCGCCTGCTCGACCTCCACGCCCGCGGCGAACTGCCGGAACGCATCACGCACAACGACACCAAGCTCAACAACGTGATGCTCGACGACGCGACCGGCCGCGCCGTGTGCGTGATCGACCTCGACACCGTGATGCCCGGCCTCGCGCTGTACGATTTCGGCGACCTTGTGCGCTCGGCCACCAACGCCGCCCCCGAGGACGGCACCGACCTTGCGCAGGCCGTCGCGCGACCGGAGATCTTCACCGCGCTCGCCGAAGGCTACCTCTCAACGGCCCGGGACTTTCTTCTCCCGGCCGAGATCGCGGAGCTCGTGTTCTCCGGACGCCTCATCACCTTCGAGATCGGCCTGCGCTTCCTCACCGACTTCATCGAGGGCGACGTCTACTTCAAGACCAAGCGCCCTGGCCACAACCTCGACCGGGCGCGGAACCAGTTCGCGCTCGTCCGCAGTCTCGAGGCGCAGCAGGATGCCTTCCGGCGCACCGTCGATCGGATCGCCGCCCAACCATGAACGTCCTCATCACCGGAGGAGCCGGCTTCATCGGCAGCCATCTCGCCGCCCGCCTGCACGGCGAGCACGCCGTGCGCATCCTCGACGACCTCAGCACCGGGCGCCGGGAAAACCTCGCCGGGCTGCGCGTCGAGCTGGTCGAAGGATCGATCACGGATCGCGCCGCGGTGGCGCGCGCGATGCGCGACGTGGAGGTCGTCTTCCACCTCGCCGCGATGGTGAGCGTGCCCGAGTCGATGCGCCAGCCGCACGCGTGCGTGGAAAGCAACGTGACCGGCCTGCTCAACGTCCTCGCGGCCGCCGCCGAGGCCAGGGTGCGCCGCCTGTGCTTCAGCAGTTCCGCCGCGGTGTACGGAGAACGCCCGGAATCCCCGAAGCGAGAAGACCTCACTCCCGATCCCCGCAGCCCGTACGCAATCACAAAACTCGACGGCGAGTATTACTGCCGACTCTGGTCGGAAACGACCGGACTGGAGACGGTGTGCCTGCGCTACTTCAACGTCTTCGGACCCCGGCAAGACCCCAGGAGCGCGTACGCGGCGGCGGTACCGATCTTCCTGCGGCAGGCACTCGCGAACGAACCCATCACGATCTTCGGCGACGGCGGGCAGACCCGCGACTTCGTCTCGGTGCACGACGTCGTGGCGGCCAATCTCTTCGCCGCGCGGACCGCCGGCATGCGCGGCGTGTACAACGTCGGCTACGGCGGTGAGATGACGATCCTTGAACTCGCGCAGCGCATCCTCCGGGCGACCGGCTCGCGCTCGACGATCCAGCATGCCCCGATGCGCCCGGGCGACGTCAGGCACTCGCGCGCGGATGTCGCCCGTCTCCTTGCGGCGGGTTTCCGCCCGACCACCTCGGTGGACGCGGCGCTGGCGGAACTGGTGGCGACCGCTCGGACCTCGCCCTGAC
>CAZEJZ010000560.1:0-2404 GCA_964512415.1 uncultured Opitutaceae bacterium | reverse complement strand
GTGACCGTGTCCAGTGAGCAGCCGGTGGTCTCCGTCGGGCTGTCCTCGCAATTGGGTCGGGCGATCACGCCGGCGTAGGGCTCCGCGGAAAATTCACGTCCGGGTTCCGCCAGCAGATGACGGTCGCACACCGTGAACAACTCGTGTTCGCTCGCGGCGCGGCGCATGTCGTGGAGGAAGTTCCCGGCGGGATCGACGCTTTGGCCGACGAAGTTCAGGTACTTCTTCATCTTGTTCACGTGTGCCCGTTCCGGGATGGCCGGATCGGCGGTCGCGCGGTAGAGCAGCCGGATGTAGGCGTGCACGTCGGCCAGCGTCACCGGAGTGACGGGCTGGCCGCCGAACGCCTCGCGGCACTGGCGGAAGATCCACGGATTGCGGATCGCGTGGCGGCCGATCATGACCCCGGCGGCGCCGGTCTGCCGGATGATGCGGACGGCGGCCGCCGCCGAGGTCACGTTGCCGTTGGCGAGGACGGGGCAGCGCACGGCGGCGACGGCGCGGGCAATCTCGTCGTAGCGCACCTCGCTCCGGTACATCTCGCGCACGGTGCGTCCATGCACGGTGAGCAGGTCGACGCGGTGGTGATTGATGGAGTCAAGGATCCGGGCGAAGTGCCGCGTGTCCTCGAAGCCGATGCGCATCTTCACGGTGAAGCGCCCGGGGCAGGCGGCGCGCAGGGCGCCAAGGATGTCGTGAATGCGGTCGGGATCGCGGAGCAGGCCGCCGCCGACGTTCTTCTTGTAGACCTTCGGTGCCGGGCAGCCGAGGTTCAGGTCGATGCCCGCGATGGGATGCCGCAGCAAGTCGCGCACCGTCCGCTCCAGGTGGAAGATGTCCTCGCCGATCAACTGGGCGAACACCGGGCGCCCGGTGGCGTTCTCGTCGATGGAGCGGAGGATGTGGCGCTCCGGACGGGACTGGGAGTGAACACGGAGAAACTCCGTGAAGAAGTAATCCGGTGCGCCGAATGCCGCGATCACGCCCATGAAGGCAAGATCCGTCACGTCCTGCATCGGGGCCAGCGCCGTCCACGGTTGACCCGCGGCGATCGGCGGGGGCAGGGGGGCAAGGCCGGGCGGCGACGCGCTCATGCGTGGCGGAAGCCCGCGCTCACTTCTTGTCCCCATCCCCATCCCCATCCCCATCCCCATCCCCGTTGCCATCGCCGTCTTCGTCGTCCTCCTCACCATCGCGGTCGTTCGCCTCCTGCGCCTGCTGCTTGAGCACGCGCTCGAGGACTTCCGACATGTCGTCGACGGAGTCGAAGACCTTGCGCGCGACGAGGATTGGGCGCTTGCCCTGCAGGGCGAGGACGATCGAGTCGCTCGGACGGGCGTCCAGCTCGATGATCTTGCGGCCGAGTTCGTTCTCCATCCGGAGGAGCAGGCGGGCGAAGAACGTGCCGTCGTTGACGTCGTTGATTACGATGTGGTCGAGCGACGCCCCGAGCCCGAGCAGGATGCTGCCGATGAGATCGTGGGTCAGCGGGCGCTCCTTTCGGATGCCCTTCAGGGAGAGCTGGAGCGCGTTGCCGACGGAGTGGTCGACGTAGATCACGAACGCCTTCGCGTCGTTACCCAGAAACACGGCGCAGCCGTTGGTCGTGGGCATGATACCCTTGACGGAGACGGGAACGACTTCATTAGCCATGTTTGGAGCGTGTAAGGATTCGGGACGGGCGCAAGCGAAGTGCCGACGCGGCGGTTAGCGCGAGGCCGGATCTGGCAGGTACCCGAAGAGCGCGATGCCGGCGGCGCGCGCCTCGGCGAGTACGGCCGGCTTGTCGAGGATGATGACGTTGCCCGCCTCGAGGGCCGCGGCGCGGATGCCGGCCTCGCGCAGACTCTCGATCGTGCGCAGACCGAAGACGGGTACGTCGAACCGGTAGTCCTGGGCTGGCTTGACGGTCTTCACGAAGAGCGCGTGGTCGGAGCGGAACTCGCCCGCGCGGCGGATCATGGCGTCGGTTCCCTCGAATGCCTCGACGGCGAGGACGGTGCCGCGGCGGACGACGCACCCCTGACCGATGTCGAGTCGGGCGCACTCACGCGCGATGCGGATCCCGTGGGCGAGGTGTTCGTCCTCGATCGGGAACCGTCCCCCGGTCATGCAACCCGGGGTGGCGAGGTGTTCGTCGATGAAGCTGCGCGCGTCGAGCAGTCGGATCTCGAGCGCCTCGATCTCGCGGGCGATGGCGCCGAAGATGGTCTCGGCGTTGCGTTCCTTGAGCGAGAAGAGCAGGCGGGCGGCCTTGAGGTCCGGATGCAGACCGCGGAACAGGCGGCGCGGCGTGATCTGGCCGGCCATCAGGGCGTAGCCGGCCTCGAACTCCTCCAGCGTGCGGAGCATCCGGCCGAGTTGCCCGACCCGCAGTTCCCGTCGTTCGTGTTCGGCGAAGGTC
>CAZEJZ010000559.1:0-2418 GCA_964512415.1 uncultured Opitutaceae bacterium | reverse complement strand
TACGCGCGAAGAGGAACTCCCATGGGCGTCGAGTTTGGGAAGCAGAAGTACGACCACGGTGCGCAGATGGAATCACGCAACTCCAAGGGCGACTCGGGCGGCGACTCGAAGGGGTTGCGCGGCGAATCGATTCCGAGGGGCGATGGCGCCGCCGTGCAGGAACAGCAGAAGGCGCAGACGCCGGAAGCCATGACCTTCGAGTCCAACGATTCCGGCGACTCCAAGCAAGGATCCACCGGCGGCGCCGAGCAGCGCTCGGCCTCGGATCTGTACCGGAAGGACTCGTGATGAGTCCCGAGGAGTTCGGCGCGGGCCGAACTCGCGGCCTGGAACGCTCGGTCGGCTCCCAGTCGACCGAGCGTGCGATCTCGGGGGATGGAGCGGCCGATCCCCGCGCCGCCGAGGCCCTCTGGAAGTCGCCGGACGTGGAGCCTGGCCCGGGCGAGGCTCGCACCGCCGTGGAAGCCTGGGACAGTCCGGGCCGCTTCCACGTCGAGCGCGATTCGCTTGGCCGCGTGACCTCGCTCGAAGGTTGGCTTTCGCTCCGTGAAGGCGAGCGGCCGGCTTCGGAGACCCGAGTCCAGCAGGAGACCCGGGACTCCTTCCGCATGGATCGCCACCAGGACTCGGGACACATCCTCGGCTACGTCATCGGAGGCCCCTGCGCCGCGGAGTGCTCGGAAGCCCTCGCCCGGGCCAACCAGGTCCCGATGGATTCTCGGATCAATCGCAGCCAGATCGCCGGGATCGAGGCCCAGGTGCGGGAGCGGCTCGCCTCGGGCGACCAAGTGTACGCACGCGCATCGCTCCAGTACAGCGGGGACGCGAAGCAGCCACGCGGGATCGAGTATGCCTTCCTGCAACGCGGCGGGACGGGAGGACCCGAACCTCACCCGCTGCTCGCGGGTTCATGGACGCGGCTCGATGATCGACCGGGCGCGACCACCGCCCAGGCGGTCCGCGCGACGACCGGCGAACGAGTCGCTGACTTCTACTCCCCATTCAGGAAGGGCGCGGACGGGACCCGTCACAAAGGCGGACACTGATTGCCGACTCCAATCCCAGGCACCGGGCACCACATGACCGAGTCCAACGTCCCCGATCCGCTCCGAACGCTTCGGCCTCGCTTCGTCCTTCCGACGTGGGGCTTGCCGAAAGTGGCCCAGCCTCACTGGCTGATCCGCGCCGCGGGACCCGATCTCGACGAGATTGCGGGCGGATTCGTCCGCTCGGCCGAATCGCTCGGAGACGGCGTCGAGGTGGCCCGGGTGCGCGGCATGCGGGCCGAGAGCGGTGCGGCATGGCCCATCCGGGTCGTCACCACTTTCCAGCTGGGCCATCGCGTGGTCACCGACGTGTGCATGAGCCGGACCGGCTCGGACCTCCACGTGCGGACGTCCGGATTCGGCAACACGCGGTTGGTGTATTACCGCCTCCTCCTCCTCGGCGGGGCCTACCTGGTGCTGCTGGCGCTTCTTGTCGGCTCGTACCTCATGCTGACCGGGGCCCGTAATGCGTGGGCGGTGGACTACGCCAACGCCCGCGTCGGCACGGAGTTCGTCGATTGGGTCGATGCTCCACAGAAGCAGGCCTTCTTGCGCAAGATCATCGACTCTGGATACCGCGAGATCGACCTCGAAAGGGCGGCGAGGATCATCGAGAAGTCTCCAGGACTCGCGGACGCCCTGAAGGCAGAACTCCGCAACGGCACGATCTCCCTGGAGGCGACCCTCCGGACCGATGAATCGATGCAAAGCGTGACGATGGACTCAGCGCCGTTTCCTCCACATTTCCTGGAGGTCCTGTTCGACGAGATCCTACCGGGATTCCACGAGGACGGCTTCATCGAGTTTCGGGCGGGAACGAGGTACCGGTTCGACGGCTCGGCCGTGAATCGCCTATCGAAGATCCTGCTTCGACCGGAGTATGCCGAGCACCTCCAGGCCCGGGTCGCATCGATCCGCACCGCGAATCCGGAAGTCCGGGATCGCCTGGTCCAAGCGCTCGAGGTCTCCACCCGCGATGGTCCTCCCATGTCGATCTGGGATCTCTTCCGGGCCGATCCACGGAACGCCCTGCTCAACTTCGGCATGCCGGCGTCGCTGATGGCCGCGGCGCTCGGATTCTTCCTCTGGAAATCCCCACGGACCGTGATTTCCCTGCCCTGCCGACTCCTCGGGGCGCCGACGCCCGACGAGTTCGACGCCCGGGCCGCGGCCGCCACGGCCAGCGTGCTCGCGCAGGTCGGGGAGGCGTTCGCCGCCCGGGGCATCTCGCGGGAACAGCTCATCGACCTCGGGAGCGGCGCATGAGCGGAAACTCGATCCTCGCCTGGCGGCTCGATCCCCTGCCCGACCTCCTGCTCGACCACACGCTCGCGGATCCGTCACCGCCGGGAAGAATGCGGGAGGTGGTCTC
>CAZEJZ010000558.1:0-2419 GCA_964512415.1 uncultured Opitutaceae bacterium | reverse complement strand
CCTGCGCCTGCAGCACGGCATCGGCGTGGCCAATGCATACCTCGTCGCGGATTGCTCGTCGGACCGCGGTCTACTCTTCGACACCGGCCCGAGTGGGGTCGCGCTGCGGCGGGTGTGGCCCTCGCGGGTCCGGCATGTCGAGGCGGTGTTCATTACGCATGCCGAGACCGAGCACGTCGGCGGGTTGGAGGACGTGCGGGCGGTGCAGCGGAATCCCCCGGTGTTTGCCCCCGCGGGCAGCGGCGTGGCGGGAGGGACGCAGATGGGCGACGGGGCGAGACTGGAGTTTGCCGGCTTCACGGTGACCGTGCTTTCGACGCCCGGGCATGCGGAGGCGCATCACAGCTACCTTGTGCGCTCCACGCATGCGCCGTCCGGGACGGCACTTCTCCTCTCGGGCGACCTTCTCTTTGCCGGTTCGATCGGCGGCGGTTTCTTCTGTCCGACCCGTCTTCGGTCCAGCCTTGACCGTCTGGTCGGCTCCCTGCCGCCGGAGACGGTCGTGGCTCCCGGGCATGGTCCCCTAACGACCTTGGGCAACGAGCGCGCCTACAACCCCTTCCTCGCGGTCGGGGCGGAGGGGATTTAGAGCTTCCCGTCCTTGCGGGCCGCGACCATGCGGTAGAAGTCGTTGAACAGCGGGTCGGCGTCGTTGGGTCCCGGAGCGGCCTCTGGGTGGTATTGCACGGAAAAGACCGGCAGCTTGAGATGACGGAGACCCTCGACGGTGCCGTCGTTGAGATTGACCTCGGTAACCTTGGCACCGCCGGCTTCGATGCTCTTGGGATCGGTGGCGAATCCGTGGTTCTGAGCGGTGATGGAGACGCGACCGGTCTCGAGATTCTTGACCGGCTGGTTGCCCCCGCGGTGGCCGAACTTCAGCTTGAACGTCGTGCCCCCGAGCGCGTGGGTGATCATCTGGTGACCCAGGCAGATCCCGAACGTCGGGTAGTCGGGCAGCAGTGCGGTGACCGTCTTGTGGATGTACGGCAGGGCGGCAGGGTCGCCCGGGCCATTGGAAAGGAACAAGGCGTCCGGCTGGTGCTCGCGGATCATGGCGGCGTCGGCGCCGGCCGGGAAGACCTGCACCTCGAAACCGTGGTTCACCAGCTTGCGGAAGATCGAGAACTTGGCGCCGTAGTCGAAGGCGGCGACCCGGAAGCGGCGGGTCGGGATCGGCGGGGTGTTGAACGTCGTGCCCACCGGCAGATAGGGCGTGTTGTAGTTACCCGACTCGTCGAGGCGCCAGACGTAGGGCTTGGGCGTCGTGACCTCGCGCACGTAGTCGGCGCCGGCCATGTCGCGCCACTCGCGGGCCCGCTTGACGGCTTCCTCGTCGGAGATTGGCAGCGTGCTCAGGCAGCACTTCATCGCGCCGTCGACGCGGAGCTTCTTGGTCAGCGCGCGCGTGTCGACCTCGCTGATGCCCGGGATCCCATGGCGCGCCAGGTAATCGCCGAGGGAAATCTGGCTGCGCCAGTTGGACACGACGGGGGAGAGCTCGCGGACGACGAGACCGGAGGCGCGCGGCGCTCCGGCCTCGGAGTCGGCCGCGGCGATCCCGTAGTTGCCGATCTGCACGGCGGTCAGCGTGACGATTTGCCCGAAGTACGACGGATCGGTCAGGATTTCCTGATAGCCCGTCATGGACGTGTTGAAGACGCACTCACCGGCGACGGCGGCGTCGGCGCCGAAGGCGCGACCACGGAATACCGACCCGTCTTCCAGGGCGAGGACTGCAGGCTTGGGCGAGGACATTAAAACCGAACGAAAGGCGGACCGGAGGCAGCTGCCAAGGAGTTAATTGCGTGGAATCAAGATCGGTCCCCGGCGTGGGCCTGATCCGGTGGAAAAGGAAGTCGGTGCGACCGTTTGACAGGGTTGGTTAGGTTCCTAACTGTGAGTCTTACGCATGGCGTACCAAGAAGATCGTGGGAGTTGGTTTGAAGGGCAGGGGCTGTGGCAGCACGTCCCGGCCTCCGACTGGCAGGATTGGACCTGGCAGTTGAAGAACCGGATCACGACCCTCGATCAGCTGGAGAAGCTGATGGTCCTGACGCCGGAGGAGCGCCGTGGCGTGGCCTTTGCCGGGCAGAAGCTGGCGTTGGCGATCACGCCCTACTTTTTCAATCTGATTGACCGGTCGGATCCGAATTGTCCGATCCGCAAGCAGATGATCCCCCGGGAAGCCGAGATGATCGTTTCGGCGGAGGAGCGTTTGGATTCCCTGGGAGAGGACGAACATTCCCCGGTGCCGGGCTTGGTGCACCGCTACCCGGACCGCGTGCTGTTCCTGGTCACGGACCGCTGTGCGGCGTATTGCCGGTACTGTACGCGGAGCCGGTTGGTTTCGAACGCGCAGGACTACAACTTCCATCCCGAGTACGAGCAGGGCCTCCGCTACATCGAGTCGCATCCC
>CAZEJZ010000557.1:0-2426 GCA_964512415.1 uncultured Opitutaceae bacterium | reverse complement strand
CGTCGGCCTCGGCATGGGGGCGACCGCGGGGGCGATCATGTTTTTCATGGGGCTCGACCACTGGCTGCTGTGGGCGTTTTTGTTTTTCGCGAGCAACTACATCACCTACATCGGCAGCGCCGTCACGATCATCCCGCCGATCGTGCTGGCGTTCTTCGACTTCGCCAACCCGGCGATGGCGGTGGTGCTGGCGATCCTGCTCCTGGTCAACCGCCTGGTGTGGATCGACTTCATCGAGGTCCGGATGTCGGGGCGCGAGCTGAACCTCGACCCGGTGCTGATGTTTCTCTGGCTCGCCTACTGGGGGTGGGTGTGGGGCGTGCTCGGGCTGATCCTCGCCTACCCGATGATGGCGGCGGTGAAGATCGTCCTCCAGCACGTCGCCGGCGGCGCCCCCTGGGCGGTGCTGCTCAGCGACGAGTAGGACGATCGCCGATCAGGTCCCGCGTGGCCCGCGCCGTTCCTGGGCCACTTTTCGCGGCCCATCCAATTCCGGATCAGCTGCGACGTCGGGATTGAGGCTGACCAACTCCTCGTAGGCATCGGCTGCGTGATCATGCTTGCTCTGCGCGAAAAAGCTGAGAGTTCGCCGCTTCAGCAATTCGAACTGCCGTGATGGGTCGGATTTCGCTCGAAGACCATTGACTTGCTCGACTACGTCGTCGACGACCCGTTGCGCACGCTCGTCGAGCGACATTCCGGCTGCATTGCTCCATGAGGGAACGCGAAAAGCCTTGATCGATCGGAACACCGGCGTGATCTCATTAGGATCGAGATCATGAGCGACGAGAAGCCAATTCCCACCATCAGTCTTGTACACCTCGCTTCGAATGACGTTTTCACCTCGACCGGGGTTGTTCCGCCTTGCTCTTTGAAACTCCCTCTCTGCTTCTCGACGCGCTTCGATTGCCAACGTCCCTTCATGAATGTCATTAATGTTTTCGGAGGGAATCTTGACCACCCACAAGTACTGGCTCCATGGTGGATCTGAAGTGAGTGGAAAGCGTTCCGCCACATGCTCCGCCTGGGTCATCCTTTTCCACCCTCCATCGGCTCCATACGGTTCCTCGAGCGCGTCTCTCACTGCACAGAAATAGAATTCCTGCATGCAGTAGCGGCTCTTCACGTACTTGCCGCTCATTACGGCCAGCACGAGGTGCCCATCGACGATCTGCTTGATGAGCGCCGGGAGGTGCAGCGCTTTGGATTCCCGATACTGCACCACCTGAATTCCGGCGTGCGAAGACCGACTCTTCAGCTTCTCGCAGATCAACCCCGGCAGCTCTTCGATCGCAGGAAACTCTTTCTCGTTTCCTGCGTAGGAGACGGCGACCATGATTGACGTGGCGGTCGGGGCAGCAAGCTGTACCTGGGATTGATCCGGTTCGATCGGCAGCCGCGCCGGCGGTGTGAGCTGTTCAATCGTATCGGACTTAGCTGCTTTTCCTGCGGGAGCAGGGGAGTACTCTGCTTCGATCTTGACATTCGCATTGCCGCCTCGTTCTTCCACTCCTTCGTCGATCCACGACCGTGCTACCGACCAACCGCTCTCCACGACCCCCTCGCCGAGCCTCGCGATGTTGCCAGCGATCTCATACGACAGAAAAGACGCGCGCCCTTTTTCCGGAGCATGCCATTCGACGACGATGGCCACCTGCTCCGCAGGCTCGTCGTCGCGCCGCTGCGCTTCGCGAAACACGACGGCGCCATGGCGAAATAGCCACGCCCGGGGATCGACCCGCTTGATCCGCTCCATCATTCGGCCGGCGAAGCAGGCATCGAATCCGGGGTAACCGGAAACCCGATACCGGCGTGACGTGCCGGTCGCTGGCCACAACCGTGCTTCCTCGAGGGCTGCCCGTAGCCGTGGAAGGGGCTGGAGCTTGTCAGGGAAACTGTAGAGCAATTGCCCCTCGACGTTCATCGGCATCCGGATCATCACCCCAGAGGCCAGCATCAACTGCTCGATCGCCCACAGGTTCTCCGGCTGTTGCGGCACCTGCATGAAGCTCTGCGGATAGGATTTCCGCTCGATGGCATCACCCGCCGCCTTCATCCAGTGCTGGTCCAATTCCCGCCGGCTGACGACGCCGTTGTTTCTCAACAGCGACTCGCGAACGCCCTCGTTGGCGAGGAGGGCGTAAACGGCGTCGATGGCCCAGCGCTGATCAATCACGACTTGTCGCTCTGGGTGCGTCTGCCATGCATCGCACCAGTGACGCGGGCAGTAGACAGCCCCCATGTCGTGAAGCGTCCGGAGCAGCACGCCCAATTCGGGATCGAGTGCACGATCGTCGGTCTTGGCACCATCGACCGTACCGTACACCTGTCTGACGTGATTCTTGAACTCATGAAGCCGCATGATCGGCGAATGGTCGCTCACGGCGGGCCGCTGATCGTCGTCGATGTCGTCCCACGTCGGCTGC
>CAZEJZ010000556.1:0-2429 GCA_964512415.1 uncultured Opitutaceae bacterium | reverse complement strand
CTTCTTCGAGGTCTACAACGGGCACCCCCAAGTGAACAACGAGGGCGATGCCGACCACCCGTCGACCGAGCGGCTCTGGGATCTGGCCCTCACCCACCGACTCACTGACCTGGGGCTGGGCACCCTGTACGGCATCGCGACGGACGATTCGCACCACTACCACGAGCAGGGGATCGGCAAGAGCAACTCCGGACGTGGCTGGATCATGGTCCGCTCCTCCCACCTCACGCCCGAATTCCTGATCCGTGCCATGGAGGCGGGCGACTTCTATGCCAGCTCGGGCGTCACGCTCGCCGAGGTCCGGCGCGCCGACGGGAGCCTCGAGGTCGAGATCGCCGGCGAGCCGGGCGTGACCTACCTCACCCGCTTCATCGGCACCCGCGTGCGCGGTCAGGGGCCGGTCGAGGCCAGCGAACTCGGCGAGGAACGCGCCCGTTCCGATGCGCTCCGCAGCCGCTACACGCTGCAGCCGGACGATCTCTACGTGAGGGCGGTGGTCACGTCCTCACGCACCCACCCGAGCGGGAGCGTCGCGGATGAGTTCGAGCGGGCGTGGACGCAGCCCGTGGTAAACGAGCGGCACGCCGCCTTCCGAACCGAGCGCGGCGCGGCCCCGCGTTAGGCGGACCGCCCACGACGATACTGGTCGAGTGTGACGGCGGCGACGATGATCCCGCCGGTCACGATCTCCTGCACCCAGTTCGACATCTCCAGCTTGGTGCAGCCGTTGTTCACGACCGTCATGATGAGCGCGCCGATCATCGTCCCGAGCACCGTTCCCCGCCCGCCCGCGAGACTGGCGCCGCCAATCACCACGGCCGCGATGATGTTCAACTCAAGACCGACCGCCGTGGTGGGATCGCCGCCGGTGAGGTAGGAAAACTGCAGCCCCCCCGCCAGTCCGGCGAAGCCGGCTCCGACCGCATAAATCCAGACCTTGGTGCGGTCGACCGCGACGCCGCAGAGCCGCGCGGTGGACTCGTTCGATCCGATCGCAAAAATATGCCGCCCGAACCGCGTGTACCGGAGCACGCCAGCCACCACGACGGCCATGACGAGCATGATCCACACGCCACCAGGAAGAAACCGAGCGCTCAGCTGCATCAGGTCATTCAGCCACGTCGGATCCGGATAGATCGGCTGCTCGCTGGCGAGTCCCTTCGCCGCCCCGCGCAGGATGCCCATCATTCCCAGCGTGACGATGAAAGGCATCAAGCGCAGCCGCGTCACCAGCAGTCCCGAGGCGACCCCGGTCATGACTCCAAGACCGATCGCGCCGCCCGCCGCCACGAGCGGCGGCGCTCCGGCCTGCAATAGCAACGCGAGCACGACCGCCGACAGCGCGATGATGGAGCCAAACGATAAGTCAACGCCGCCAGAAATCACGATCAGGGTCATCCCGATCGCGCCCGTGCCGATCACCGCCGTCTGCTGAAGCATGATTGCGGAATTGTCCCACGTGACGAACCGGTCGAAGCGCAGGATCGCGAAAAGCGCGTAAACCGCGACCAAGGCGAGGAAAGGGGCCAGCGCGCCGAGCAGGCGGCGGGCGGAGGCAGAGGAAGGGACGGTGGACACGATCGAAGGAAAGGACCCGGCGAGGCCGCCCGCCTGAGTGGAGCACCCGGCACGGAGAGACTGCGGGTGCCCGGGGCGGACTTATGGGGTCGCCAGGATCGCCTTCGTCTCCGGCGTGTCGATGGTCTCCAGCGTGACCAAGGCGCAGCCGGTATCGATGCGGGCCTCGACCTTCTTCCCGCGCAGCTGAGCCACCGCCGCTTTCACGCCGAGATAACCCATGCGGGAGGGGTTCTGGGCCACCAGACCCTGGATCTCACCGCGGCGCAACGCCTGCACCAGCGCGGCCGAAGTATCGAAACCCACGAACGTCTTTTTGCCCGCCAAGCCGGTCTGCCGCAGCGCGAGCAGCATGCCCTGAGTCGTCGACTCGTTGGGACAAAAAATGCCATCGGCCTCCCGCAGGCGATCGATGAGGTTCAGGGCCGTGTCCTGGGCGAGACTGACCGTCGCACCGCCGTAGCGGTTCTTGACGGTGACCTCGATGCCCGGATGCCGGGCGATCGCAGCCAGAAAGCCAGATTCGCGCTCGTCCGTGCTGGCGGAGCCCTCCAGGCACCGCAGGAGCACCACCTTGCCCTTGCCGCCGAGCCGACGGGCGAGTTCCTCGCCGCCGATCTCGCCGCCGCGGAAGTTGTCCGTGGCCACGAGACTGACGAAGTCACGGCCCACGTCAGCGCGCAAAGCCGAGTCAATGATGACCACGGGGATCCCGGCCGCCGTCGCACTGCGGACCGGACCCGCCAGCGCGGTAGCATCGAGCGGAGCGAGGACCAAGGCCGAGACCTTTGAACCCACGAATTGCTGGACGAGGCTGATCTGCTGGGCGCGGTCGTCCTCCTTCATCGGCC
>CAZEJZ010000555.1:0-2440 GCA_964512415.1 uncultured Opitutaceae bacterium | reverse complement strand
TGAAGACGCCCGAGGGACGGGGTGAAGTCCAGGTGGCGCCGCGGTCAGCCGACTCCGACATGAAGGACTGCCCCCGCACGTTGCGGATGAATTGAACGAGGGAACCATCGGCGCGTTGCACGAGGCAGGCCTCCTCGAAGCGACCGCCGTAGCCGGCGATTGGATCCTTCATCACCTCCGAGCGCTGCCAGGTCTTTCCATGGTCGTCCGAGTAGGCGTAGTAGGATCCCATGGTCGTCCGCAGGTAGCCGGGCCCGGGTTGAGCCACGCCCGGCGGGAAGATCGTGTGGCACTGCACGATGACGCGGCCGTTATCCAGCGTCCAGGCGCGGTCATGGCAGCCGGTGTGGTATTCCGCGTTATCCGGCGTGATGCGGATGCGTTCCGACCACGATTTGCCCTCGTCCGAGGAGATACGCACCATCTTGGCGCAGTTGCCATAGTTGTCGCGTCCATTGCCGCCGCTGCGCCAGCTGTAGGCGAGGAGGATGCGGCCGTCCGCCATCCGCGTGAGGCTCGGCGAGATGCAGTTCACGAGTGCGTCTTTGTCGTCGACCACGACGAAAGGCTCCGACCACGTCCGGCCGAGGTCGGCGGACGTCTTCCCGCTGATGCGCGCATAGCCATCGTCACCGGTCGGATTGCGACGCAGCGGCGAGGCGGGGGGACGCTCGGATGCGGGCATGAGGTCCTCGCGGACGAATTCGGACCAGAGAAGCAGCAGACGCCCATCCTTGAGGCGGACAACGGATTGCTCTCCGTGCTTTGGGGCCTCCGGGGAGGCGGAGACGACGAGGGACTTTTCGATGCCGGGGATCTCTCTCAGCCGCGGCGCGGCGGGAAAATCGGCGAGAAGCGGGCTGGCCAGACAGGACGTGGTGAGAAGCGTGAGGAGAAGGTGACGCATGGCCCCGTGATCAGAGATGGCGTCGTGGAACCGGGCAACGATCGGTAGCTGGTGCCTTTGCTGAACCTTTGCTTTGCGGCTGGCAGGCGGCGCAGGCGTGCGTAAATCGGGGGATGCGATCCGAGCCCGACGCCGAGACCTCCCCACCCAGCCGCGTGAGCGGTGTGACGAGTGGCGACGTTCCGGGACCCGGAATCGCGCGGCCAGACGACGCGGGATCGCGGGCTGACGCGCGCAAGCTGACCTCCTGACCATGCTGACGTTTGACCTCGTGGTTGTCGGGGGTACTGCCCCCGGAGTCGTGGCGGCGGTGCGCGCGGCGCGGGAAGGTTTGCGGGTGGCGCTCGTCACGGCGGGAAACGCGCTCGGCGGCGCGTTGCCATCGCTCGGGGCGCTGGAAACGCATTATCGGGGAAACCGTGCGCCCCTGCTCGAGGAAATTTCGGCGGCGGTGCGGGCCTACTATCGGGAACGGTATGGCACCGGATCGGAGCAGGATCGCGCCTGCGGTGGCGGGAAGATGGTGACCTTCGAGCCCAAGGTGATGGAGGGCGTGCTGGAGCGGCTAGTCGCCGGCGAACCGAACCTCCGTCTGTGGCGTGGGTATGCGCTCGCGACGGTGGAGCGCGCCGGTCGTACGGTACGCGCGGCCACGTTTACGTCGGTCGGCGGCGAGAGACTCGAGCTTCGGGCGGGCGCCTTCGTCGAAGCGAGCTACGAGGGAGATCTGATCGATCGCGCTGGCGCAGCTTGGCGAATCGGTCGCGAATCGCGGTCCGAGTATGGGGAACCGCGGGCGGGTCGGGTGTTCACCCGCTGGCTGACCGGCACCTTCCCGCGCGCCGCGGCGGAAGGCCGGCTCAATCTGGTGACGGCGGGTGCGACGACCTCCGAGCCCCTGCCCGGGAGCACGGGCGAAGGAGACGACAACATCCAGAGCTACAGCTATCGCCTTTGCCTGACGGATGATCCCGGGAATCGACGGCTGCTCGAGGCCCCGCCGCCCAGCTACGATCGGTCAGCCTTCGCTCCTCTCCTCAGACCGGTCGAGGAGAAGGCAAAGCTGCGGCTCCCGTTCCATCACCGATTCCTGATCTATTCCCTGCGAGAAATGGCGGAGCGGGACCACCTTTTTCACGGTCACGCGCTACCGAATCGGAAGCGCAGTTGGAACGCGACGAACCTGACGGGCGGGGGGCGTGGTTGGGCGACCGCCGACGCGTCCGGGCGAGAGGTCATTGCGCGGCGGCACCGGGAGCATGCGCTGGGGTTGATGTGGTTTTTGCAGAACGACCCGGAGATGCCGGATGACCTTCGGATCAAGGCGCGCGAGTGGGGCCTCGCGCGCGACGAGTTTGTCGGGAACGACAACCTTCCTCCCCAGCTGTACGTTCGCGAATCTCGTCGACTCATCGGACGGGCCGTCTTCACCGAGAACGACGCACTCCTCCCTCCGGGAAGCGGGCGGGCACCCGTGCACGCGGACTCGCTCTGCATCACGGAGTTCTCGCTGGACTCGCCCCCCTGCACGAC
>CAZEJZ010000554.1:0-2446 GCA_964512415.1 uncultured Opitutaceae bacterium | reverse complement strand
CAGCACCATGAACAGCGTGGCGCCGTGCTCGCGCGCGATTTCATTGAGCGCGTCAGTCGCGCTCTGCGACAAGGCGAAGGGTACGCGCGCACCCCGGCCGCTGAGCACGGCCGGACGCGCGTGATCGGTCGGGAGCTCGAGCTGGGGGGCTTCCGCCAGCGCGGTCCTCCAGACGGTGAGTTTCTCCGCGAGCACTTGATCCCGCAGCCAGCCGCGCTGCCAGCGCGCATAGTCCGCATACTGCAGCGCAGGCGGCGACAGCTCCGGCGGCCGACCCCTGCGCGCCGCCCGATAGAGCTCCGCGAGTTCCCGCACCGCGACGCTGATCGACCAGCCGTCCGAAACGATGTGATGCGTCGCAATCAGGAGCCGCCATTCGTCGTCGTCCGTACGATAGAGCGCGGCGCGCAGGAAGGGCCCGGAGGCGAAATCGAAGGGCGCCGCCGCACATCTCGTCGCCCGGGCCTGCACCGCTGCCGATCGCTCCGCCGCCGGCAACGCACGGAGGTCCTCTTCGGCGAGCACCACCGGGGCCGCCGGCAACGCGCGCTGCTGCCCCTTGCCCGCCACATCCGCGAACACCGTCCGCAACGCGGCATGCCGCGCGACCAAACCGTCGAGCGCACGTCCGAGCGCTCCCGCGTCGAGCCGCCCGCGCAGGCGCAGCAGCGCCGAGACGTGGTAGGTGATCTGGCCCGGCACCAACTGCTCGAGGAACCAGAGACGCTCCTGCGAAAAGCTCAGCGGCGCCCATTGGGTCTCATCACCACGCACAATCGCTGGCTGCGTCGATTCCTCCGTCCGTCCGTCCGCCAATCGCGGGGCCAGGCCCGCAATCGTCGGGCGCTCAAACACCGTGGCCAACGCGAGGTCCACGCCCGCCACCGCGCGGACACGCGCCACCAATTGCGCCGCCAGCAACGAGTGTCCGCCCAGTGCAAAGAAGTCATCGTCCATGCCGACGCGCGAGACGCCGAGCAGGTCGGTCCAAATCGCCGCAAGCATCTCCTCTTCAGGACTGCGCGGGGCGACGTACGCCGACCCAAGCGGCTCCGGCTCCTCCACCGGGATCGGCAGGGCGCGCCGGTCCACCTTGCCGTTAACAGTCAGGGGGAGGCGCTCAAGCAGCACGAAGGACGCCGGAATCATGTACTCGGGCACACGCCCTTTCAGGTGCTCCCGGAGCCGGGGCACCAGCTTGCGCGCCAGCTTCGCCTGCAGGGGCTGATTCGTAAGCACCACGCCGCCGCGCGTCTCCGCCGCCCGCTCCTCCGTCGCCGTCCGGGCCGGAGCAAGCCCTCCAGTCTGCCGCGCGAGGACGTCACGGAACTCCGCCACGGTGCCGACGCCTCCACCGCCTTCGATCCATGCGAGCACCTGAAGGTCGCGGGCGAGGGATTCCGCGACGGGGACCGAGAGAACGAAGCCCGAGCGCGCCGACGACTCGTTCGTGGACCGGGGTGTCCCGACGTGCAGGATGACGTCGTAGCGAAACTTCGTCAGTTCGTTCACGCAGGAGCCGACTCGCACGCGGAATTCGACTCCGGTCAGCGCGGGCTCCTTCTCGACCAAGGCGCGGAAGAATCCGGGGTCGACCACGAGTTCCTCCTCGCGCGCGAGACCACGCTGCACGCGAGTCGCCAGCTCCGCGCGCGTCACGTCACCTGCCGCGCGATGGAATTGTACCGAGGCGTGATACACCGGGAGAAGGGCGAGGCTGCGAACATCGCCCACGAACACGCGCCCACCGGGTGCGGTCGCCGCAATCGCGCCGCGCACGACGCGTTCAAGATGCTCCGGCCCGGAAAAGTACTGGATCACCGAATTGATCACGGTGAGGTCGTACGAGGCCGGCGTAATGTCGCGGAAGTCTCCGGCTTCCGCCTGACGCGCGCGTACCAAGGCGAGTCCGCGCTCGGCGGCGACCCGACGAACGGTCTCGACCGCGGCAGCCGACAAATCGAGTCCGAGGTACTCCGTGCAATCCGGCGCGAGCGCGAAGAGGATCATGCCGGAGCCCGATCCGATCTCAAGGACCCGCCGCGGCGCGCCTTCGCGCAGCTGCGCCACCGTATCATCGAGCCACTCGCGGATCTCCGCCGCCGTCATCGGTTCCCCGTCGTAGCTGCTGTTCCACCCGATGATGTTGAACGTGGGGTCATCCCCCACCCCAGGCTGACGGTAGTTCTCCTCGAACATCAGGCGCCACTGGTCAACATGCTCGTGCTGCCAGCGCTCCTGCTCATTATAACAGATCAAAACGGAGTTGTTGAGTTAGCTAATTATATTAAAAATGGAAATATAGTTGCTTATGATATTGAAACAACAACAGTTAATCCTCGAAATGGTCAGATAATTGGATTCTCAGTATCAGCAAATATCAACGAAGGTTACTACTTTCCAACTCGTATTTGGGATAATGAAACCCAAAGTTTAGTTGATTTAG
>CAZEJZ010000553.1:0-2452 GCA_964512415.1 uncultured Opitutaceae bacterium | reverse complement strand
GACTACCTGGTCCTCAACCCTGCGGACTACCCGACTTGGACCGCACCGTCCGAGGCCCAGATCCGCGTGATCTGCCATCGCAACTTCGGCGCCGGCTCCGACGGCATCCTCTGGGGCCCCTTACCCTCGAAGTCCTGCGACGTCGGACTGCGCATCTTCAATCCTGATGGATCCGAGGCCGAGAAGTCCGGCAACGGTCTGCGTATTTTTTCCCGCTACCTCTGGGACCAGAAGCTGGTTCCGTCCGACACCTTCACCGTCGAGACCCCGGGCGGCGCCGTCCGCTCCGAGATCATGCAGGGTGGTAAGCTCATCACGGTCGACATGGGACGCGTGAGCTTCCTCAGCTCCAAGATCCCGGTGACCGGCCCCGAGCGCGACGTGCTCAACGAGCCGCTGCGGATTCAGGACCGCGACTTCGTCATCTGCGCCGCCACGATCGGCAACCCGCACTGCGTGATTCGCCTGCCCGAGGTGAACGAGGCCCTCGCGCGGCGCTACGGCCCGGATATCGAAGTCCATCCGCAGTTTCCCCGGAAGACCAACGTGCAGTTCCTGCAGGTGATCGACCGCAAGAACATCCGGATCGAGATCTGGGAACGCGGGGCCGGGTACACGCTGGCCTCCGGCAGCAGCTCCAGCGCCGCGGCCGCCGTCGCCCACCGCCTTGGACTCGTGGACGCTGATGTCACCGTCCACATGCCCGGCGGGCAAATCGGCATCTTGATCGCGCCGGACTATGCGATTCGCATGACCGGCACGGTCAACAAGGTCGCCGAGGGCGTGCTCCATCCGGAGCTCTTCGAAGTCACGGTCTGACCACGGCGTCAGACTGCGGCGGAACGTCCGCTCAATACTTGATGCCGCAGCCGTAGGCGTTGGTCGAGGTGGTGGCGGGGGTCCGGCCTTCCCGAATCGCGGCCAGCGCGCTCCGGACGTAGTTCTCGGCCGACGCGATGTCGTCGGCGCGCGAGGAGCGGATGCTGTCGATCGCTCCCTGGTAGACGATCACACCGGCCGGATCGATCACGCACAGGTGCGGGGTCGCACGGGCACCGTAGAGCTTGCCGACCTTGCCGTCCTGGTCACGCGCGTACCCGGCGGGCACCGCCTTTGTCTTGCCCATCCAAGCCTTGGCTTCAGCCGGGGCGAAGTCGCCCTGCGCGCCGGGGCGGCCGGAATTGATCGAGATCCACACGACGCCTGCATCCGCCGCCTCACGCTGCAGCTTGGGAATGTTACCGCTCTTCTCGTAGTGCTTCACCACGAACGGGCACTCGGGGTTCACCCACTCCAGCACGACGGTCTTGCCCCGCAGCGCCGCCAGCGAGTGCGACTTGCCATCGAGGTCAACCAAGGTGAAGTCCGGAGCCGGTTGTCCGGAGCGGGGAGCAGCAAAACCAGCAGCGGCGGCGAGGCCGACCGCGAGGAGGAGGCCGAGGAGCGTTTTCATGGGCAGGTGGGGAAAAGGGGCGGGACGGGGGCTCGACCCACCGCACCGCGAGGGTGGAACTTACCCACGCGGGACGATTCAGCCAGTGGACCTAAAGCGTCTTTTTCCAACGAGTCCCGCGCCATCCTCCGATCCAACCGCCCCCTCCGCAGCCCGCCACGCTTCCGGCCATGCTCTTCAAACTCACTCGTCAGGAACGCCGCATCCTCAGTTGGCTGACAGTCCTCATCGCCCTTGGAGTCCTCGGGGTCTGGATCCTTTGACCCGCGGGAGTCGCACCTCCTCCACGGTTTCCCGCCCGGGAACCGCGACCGCCCGGCAACGAACCCTTGAATCCGCGCGCCAGGACGGGCTAAGTGCTACGTTTTACGGGCTCCGCCACCCTCCTCTCCCACTCCGATGATCCGCATCAACGAGAACTACACCAAGCTGAAGGCCTCATACCTTTTCAGCGACATCGCCAAACGCGTCACGGCCTACAAGCAGGCCAATCCAAGCAAGCCGGTCATCCGGCTGGGCATCGGCGACGTCACGGAGCCTTTGCCGGCGGTCTGCATCGAGGCCCTGCACCGAGCCACCGACGAGATGGCCGTGCGCTCGTCCTTCAAGGGCTATGGTCCCGAACAGGGTTACGCGTTCCTGCGCGAAGCCATCGCGCAGCATGACTACGCAGCCCGCGGCTGCGCCATCGAGGCGGATGAAATCTTCGTCTCCGATGGATCCAAGTGCGATTGCGGCAACATCCAGGAAATCTTCGCGACCGAGGGACTGCGCCTCGCCATTCCTGATCCGGTGTATCCAGTCTATGTTGACACGAACGTGATGGCCGGACGCACGGGCCACAACGTGAACGGCCGCTACGAGGGCATCACCTACCTCGAAAGCACGCCTGCGAACGGCTACGTCCCTTCGGTCCCGACCGTGGGAGCGGACCTGATCTACCTCTGCTTCCCGAACAACCCGACCGGCGCGGTGGCCACGCGCGCCCAGTTGGAGGCG
>CAZEJZ010000552.1:0-2452 GCA_964512415.1 uncultured Opitutaceae bacterium | reverse complement strand
GGGCGAGCTTGAGAGCCTGAACCACCTCTGCGGGGCCAAGATCGCCCCCCATCGCGTCGACCGCGATCCGCGCTGGAACTCCAGCCGGTGAATCCATCGAGGGGAGTGGCACTACGCCGGGTCTTTAGACCTCGACGCTGAGAACCTGACGACCCCGATAGGTGCCGGACTTGGGGTTGACGCGGTGCGGGCGGCAGGCGGAGCCGTCGCTCGGATCGCGGGCGAGTTCAGGGGCCTTGAAGGCATTGGCAGCACGGCGGTTAGCGCTGCGACGTTTCGACTGCTTGCGTTTCGGATTAGCCATGGTGGGAAAGGGAAGTAGCGGCCCGTCGAGGCGACGGGACGGCGTTCGTGGTAAAGGGTGAAACTACGAGGCGGCGCGGATGAGCGTCAAGCGATCAATCCACCGCCAAGCGCTCATGGGACGCTCGATGAAGGCGCAGCTCGTTTGCTGTGCCTGCCACGCGCACCTGAATCAGTGGGCGGAGCTGGAGGTCGTCGACTCCGGCTTCTTGGCCTCGGCGTTGGCCACCGGGGCGGGCGCCGGCTTGGCGGGCTGCTCGTCCTCGTCGATCTCGTTCGACGCCTTCTTGAACTCCTTGACGGAGCGTACCAGGCCCTTGGCGAGCTCCGGAAGCTTCTTGGCTCCGAAAAGCAGCAGCACGACTGCGAGGATCAGGAGCAGCTCGGGCCCACCGAGACCGAAAACGGCGAGAAGCGACACGGAAGACATGGTGGTTGAAGCCTAGCCCCGGTGACGCGGCTGTAAAGGCCCGAATCGACCGCGAGCGGGCGGCTAAGGCGTCGGGCCAAAGATCTCGATCTTCGAGCGACCGTCCGAAAAGCGTTGGCCGCGGTACATACCGGGCGTGTTGAAGGGCATGGCGACCGAGCCGTCCCGCGCCAAGGCGATCACGCCGCCGGTCCCTCCGAGCGCCGCGACATCGTCAATCGCGGCCTGCGCCGCCGCGTGCACGGATTCTCCCGCCAAAGCGATCCGGGCCGCGATCGTGTGGGCGACGCCGGCGCGAATGAAGTACTCCCCGTGGCCGGTGGCACTGACGGCGCAGGTCCGGTTGTCGGCGTAGTTGCCCGCACCGATGATCGGCGAGTCGCCCACGCGACCGAAGCGCTTGTTGGTCATCCCGCCCGTCGAGGTCCCGGCCGCCAGATTGCCGGCGCGGTCCAATGCCACTGCGCCGACCGTTCCCCACTTCCGCTCTGCGTCGAGTGCAAGATCGGGAATGGAGAACTCGTCCGCGCTGGCCTGGCGCGGCTCGACGCGCTGGGCCTGGCGGGTCGCCGCCTCATCCCGCTGGCGGGCGCGTTCCAGTTGCTGCCGCCGCCGCTCCGTCTGGAAGTAGTCATTCGGGACGCGCTCGAACCCCACGGAATCCGCGAACCGTTCGGCGCCTTCACCGACCAGCATCACATGCGGCGACCGGTCCATGACGGCGCGGGCGAGTTCGATCGGGTTGCGCGTGTACCGAACGCCGGCCACCGCGCCCGCGCGTCGTTCCTTGCCGTCCATGATGGAGGCGTCGAGCTCGCAAATCCCCTCGTGCGTCAGGACGGCGCCCTTGCCGGCGTTGAAAAGAGGATTGTCCTCGAGGAGCTTGATGGCCGCGACGACCGCATCGGCAGCGGAGCCTCCCTTGTCGAGGACCGCGAAACCGGCGTCGAGGGCCGCCTGAAGCCCCGCGCGATGGGCGCTCTCGGCCTCCGGAGTCATCTCGGCGCGGACGATGACGCCCGCGCCTCCATGAATCGCGATCCCGTAAGGGCGGACCTCGTTTGCGACGGCGTGCGGCATGCCGGAGAGGAGGAGCGCTGCGCCCAGCGCGAGCGCGGAGCGTGCGCCGGGCCGGTTCACGGACTCGCGGGCGCCGCGGCCGGGGTGGCCGCAGGGTTCGGCTTCGCGGTGAAGGAGATGCGACCGTAGAGTTCGAGCAAGCGGCGCCGCAGGAGTTCATCCTCCTCTTCGGTCGTCTTCGCGTAGGTGCGGCGCTCCAACGCGCGTTCCGCCAGTTCCATGCTCAGCACGTACACGTGGCCGGCCCGCAGAAAGAGAAGATTGCCGCGCTTGGCGACGAACACCTCTCCCGTGGCGCTGAAGCTGGGGCGGTTCGCGAACATGGTGCCGTTGGGGAGGAGGTTGTAGGCGAGGAGCGTGCCGTCCTCCATGCCCGGGATGAACTTTGCGCTCTCGACCCGCGTCTCCGGAAAGCGCTGCTGAAAGTCGCGCTGCACAAATTGCGTGAAGAACCAGATCAGGTAGTCGCGCCGTCCCCTCGTCTCGTGCTCCCACCGCTGCGTCGCGTCCATCTCAAAGCAGGCGAGGCTCGCATGAACGTTGAAATCGTCCTCGAAGGTCACGACCTCCGGCGTGTCCACAATTCGGCCGCCGAGTTCCGGTAGCACCGGGATGGTGATCCGGTACGCTCCCGTGGGC
>CAZEJZ010000551.1:0-2459 GCA_964512415.1 uncultured Opitutaceae bacterium | reverse complement strand
CACTGGGTGGATCGATTGCGTTTTCCACAATTCTCCGTGCGTTTCCTCATGACTTTCTCGCTTCTTCGTCTCGGCGTGGGTGCGGCCTTGCTGGCCGCCGGGGTGGCCGGCGCCGCGGACGCGCCGGCGAAAGCCACACCGGCGAAGGCTCCGACGCTGAAGGTCGATGCGTCGCCCGTGACTGCCGGAGCGTCGCCCGGCGCGCCGGTGTCGTACGCCGACGTGCTGGAGCCCGTGCAGCGGGCGGTCGTTTCCGTGTACTCGAGCAAGACGGTGACGTCCCGCCGCCAGATCAACCCGCTCTTTCGGCAATTCTTCGGTGACCAGCTTCCGCCCCAGCGCGAATCCCGCGAGCAGGGGCTGGGCTCGGGCGTGGTCATCTCGGCGGACGGTTACATCCTCACCAACAACCACGTCGTCGAGGGCGCCGATGAGCTCAACGTCTCGCTCCCCGACGAGCGTGAATTCAAGGCCAAGCTCATCGGATCGGATCCCAGCACGGACGTGGCGGTGATCAAGATCGAGGCCGAGGCCCTGCCGGTGGTCACGCTGGCGGACAGCGATAAGCTGCGCGTCGGTGACATCGTCTTCGCGGTCGGCAACCCGCTCGGCATTGGCCAGACGGTGACGATGGGCCTCGTTTCGGCGCTCGGTCGCAACAACCTCGGCCTGCTCGATCGCGAGAATCAGGCGGGCTACGAGAACTTCATCCAGACGGATGCGGCGATCAACATGGGCAATTCCGGCGGCGCCTTGGTCGATGCGCGCGGACGCCTCGTCGGCATCAACACCGCGATCGTATCGACGACCCGCGGTAACATCGGCATCGGTTTCGCGATTCCCGTCAATCTCGCCGCGAGCGTGATGAACAGCCTCGTGCAGACCGGCTCGGTCGCGCGCGGCTTCCTCGGCGTGGGCGTGGAGACCCTCAGCGCCGATCTCGCCGAAGCCCTCGGCCTGAAGAAGGACGCCCGCGGCGTCGTGATCAACACCGTCACCCCCGACAGCCCGGCGGACAAGGCCGGCTTGCGCCGTGGCGACGTCATTCTTTCGATCAATGGCCGGACGATTTCGTCGCTGCAGGACCTGCGGCTCTTCGTGTCCCAACTCGCCCCGGGCACGGAGGTGCAGGTCAAGTCAGTGCGCGACGGCAAGGAGCGCACCGCGAAGGTGAAGCTTGGCAGCCTGCCGGATGCGAATCAGGGGGGTGGTCTCTTCGAGGGCGTGACGGTGGAGCGCCTGGATGAAGAGTCGCGGGTCCGCCTCGACCTGGATGAGCGCGTCAGCGGGCTCGTCATCACCGAAGTCGATCCCGATTCGCCCTATGCGGAGCGCCTCTTCCCGAACATGGTGATCATTGAGGTGAATCGCGTCCCGGCCGTGACGGTCAATGCGGCGCGGGCGGCGCTGGTGAAGGGCCGGGCGAACCTGCTCCTGATCTACTTCCGCGGCGCGTACCGGTACATCCCGGTGACGGTCGCGCCCTGACGCGTTCAGCCCCGCCTTAGCTGCCCGGCTTCTCGACCGGCAGGCTGGCCAGCTCCGGCGGCAGCGCGTCGGCCGCGTAGGTCGGGAATGACAATTCGAGCAGCGAAACTGCGGGGATGTCGAAACGCGAGGATCCCGCGCTGCGGTCGACGAGCATGGCGACGGCGACCGGGATGGCGCCGAGGCTGCGCACGATGTTGATGCACTCGACGACGCGTCCTCCGCGGGTGACGACATCCTCGACGATCAGGACCCGTTCGCCCGGCGCGAAGCGGAAGCCGCGGCGCAGGACGAGGACGTTGTTCTCCTTTTCGGCGAAGAGGTAGCGGACCCCGGCCTGACGGGCGACCTCCTGACCGATGACCAGGCCGCCCATGGCGGGAGCGAGCACGGTGGTGAAGCCGGTGCCCGGCAGCCCCTTGAGCTTGGCGAGCAGCAGCTCGGCGAGGCGCGTCACGGCATCCATGTGCTGGCACACCTGGGCGCACTGGAAGTAGTGCCCGCTGTGCAGGCCGGAGCGCAGGACGAAGTGGCCGCGGAGGAGGGCCTTCGTGCGGGTGAAGATGTCGAGGATTTCCTGCTGTTGGGCGTCCATGGGCGGAAGCGTGCGGATTTGGCGCGGGTGCCCAAGCCAAATTCCGCGGTGCCGGCTGGCTTGCGCCGGGTGGGGCGACGGCGTAGCGTTGGATTCCTGTGGTCATTGAACGCACACCGCTGGAGGACGAGCTGGGCGACGTCCTCGACAAGGCGATCCGCCATGCCGGGCTCTCGGAGGCGGCGGTGGCGGCGCGCGCGGGCGTTCCCGAGTCGCGGTTGCGCGATGCGATCGACTACCGCTCGGACCTGACGGACGCGGAACTCGACCGCGTCGCGGCCGTGCTCGGTCTTGGCAAGGTGGGCCTGAAGATGCTCGCGTCAGGGCGTTATCCGCTCCCGGAGATCCTTGGGTTGCCCTTCTGCCTCTTTCCCCT
>CAZEJZ010000550.1:0-2460 GCA_964512415.1 uncultured Opitutaceae bacterium | reverse complement strand
GCTCCACAGCGACCGAACCACCCCCGACGGAGGGCCCGTGCTCGATCCAGCCTCGCCCGCGATGCAGGGCCGCACCCAGGGATGGCCCTTCCCCCTCAGCGAGCAGAATCCGTTCGTCTGGCCGTGGGCGCGCAAGGGTCCGAACGAACTGCGGATCACGCTCAGCCGTGACGGCGGGCGCTCGTGGGACCGCACCTCAAGCCGCGAGGCCTGGATCCCGCACGGGACCGAGGAGGACAGCCTCGACCGCATGGTGATCTGGTCCACGCCGCCCGTGCAGGTCGGTGACGAGGACTGGTTCTACGTCGGGGTGCATGACGGCGACCACCTCTCCATCCGTGCCAATCGCGACATGGACACCTACTATCACGACCGGCTCCGCCGCGGACGGATCGCGCTGTACACGCAGAAACATCACCGCTACGTCAGCCTGCGGTCGGGCACCCAGCGTGAAACGCTCATCACCCAGCCGTTCGTTGTGGACGGCGACGAACTGGTGCTCAACGTCGACGGCAGCCGGGGCCGCGTGCGGGTGGGGATCTACGAGGACCGGCCGGTGCCCACCCTGAAGGACACGACGCTGAGCACCGATCCGCACCTCATGGAGCAAAACGTCCTCGCCGGCTTCACCCTGCGCGACTGCGCCCCCATCAAGGTCAACGCGATCGAGCATCCCGTCCGGTTCACCGGCGGCACCCGCCTTGACACCCTGCGTGGCAAGCGCGTCCGGCTGTTCGTCGAAATGGTCGAGGCCGACCTTTACGGCTTCAAGCTCCGCTGAGCGCAGCGCGCGCCTTGGTCCACCCGCGCCATGCCCCGCCCCCGCTTTCCCGTCGCCCTCGCCGTCGTTCTCAGCGCGATCGTGGTCCCCGTCGCGGCTGCTGAAACGCTCCTCGCGCTCGACGACCGCGACGTCGAGCGCGCCGACGGCCTCCAACTCCGCGTCGGGACGGTCACGAAGCATCCCGCCAATCCGCTGTTTGGCGAGGACCGCCCGTGGGAGGTCCGCCTCGACAACGGCTACTTCAACATCGTCCGCGACGATGCGAGCGGCGAGTATCAGACGTGGTACAGCCCCTTTATCGTTGATCCCCTCACGAGCGGAACGCCGCCGGAGCGCCGGAGCGGGGTGCGGTACCACGCGACGCCGCAGCGCGAGATGGGTCTCTGTCTTGCGACCTCGGACGACGGGCTCCGCTGGCGGAAGCCGGAGCTGGGCCTGCTCCCATTCGCGGGGAACCGGGCCAACAACCTTGTCATGCGAAGCGTGCACGGCGCCGGCGTGCTGCACGACCCCGCCGACCCGGATCCGGCGCGCCGCTACAAGGCCTTCGGCGGGGAACAGATTCCCGGCCAGCCCCGCCGCTTTCAGGTCGCCTTCTCGGCCGACGGACGGCGCTGGTCCGAACCGATCATCTGCCCGGAAATCGGAGTGACCGGGGACACCCACAACGTCGCGATCTGGGTGCCCGAGCGGGGCCGGTACGTCGGCTTGACGCGCCGCTGGCTGGCCGGCGAACGCATCGTGATGCGATCCGAGAGCGCGGACTTCACGCGCTGGACGCCGGCCGTCGAGGTGCTGCGCGGTGACGGGGTCAACCAGACCTACGCCCTCGTGCCCTTCCGCCACGGACGCGTCACCCTCGGTCTGCTGATGATCATGAACCGACGGACCGACCGGGTGCACTGCGAACTGGCGTGGAGCCCGGACACCGTGCTCTGGCGTCGCCTCGATGCCGGCCGGGCCCTCATTCCGAACAGCGAAACCCTCGGGGCCTACGACTGGGGCTGCGTGTACGCGGCCAACCGCCCGATCACCCTCGGCGACGAGATCCGGCTCTATTACGGCGCCTCGGACGGCCCGCACACCGCGTGGCGCAACGGGTTCCTCGCGGTCGCCACGCTGCCCCGGGACCGCTTCGCCGGCTACGCGGCTGGGGCTGAGGAGGGCACCCTGGTCACCCGGCCCGTGTCGCTCTCCGGCGCCGGCATCACGATCAACGCGGCGGCCGCCGCCGGCACGATCGCCGTCGACGTGCTGGACGCGGACGGCACGCCCCTGCCCGGCTTCCGGGCCACCCTCGCCGGCGTCGATGGCTTGCGCCTGACGCCGCAGTGGGAACCCGGGGCGCGCCTCGAGACCCTCGCGGGTAGGCCGGTCCGGCTGCGCTTACGCCTGCGCGAGGCCACCTTTTTTGCGTGCGAACTTCCCTGAGCGCCCACCCGGAGCCGCCCCGCCGCAAACCTCGCCACGCTGCTCCGACAGGCGGGTCGGCGGATAACGTCGCGATCCGACCGCGAACCACACCCCTCCGCATGATCTCCCCACCCCTCCGCCTCGCCACGGGCAGGTAGGCGCGCACCGGACGATGAACCGCCGGCCGCGCAAGACCACCGTTCAGGGTTGGAACTGGAAGGAGTAGACCTGGGCGTCGCTGCCCGCGAAGCGGACCCGGACCG
>CAZEJZ010000549.1:0-2460 GCA_964512415.1 uncultured Opitutaceae bacterium | reverse complement strand
GAGCGCGGATCCCGCCGCGCGCGGATCGCGGGGCGAGGTCCAGTCGCGGTCGAGAGCATCTGCGCTCCACCGCCGCATCGCCAAGGTGGCGAGGGTGTTTTCCCAGCGCGCAAAGAGGCGGCGGGTATTCTCCTCGTCATGGTCGCGGCGGCCTGGGGATCGGCTGACGTGATGCCGCACGCAACTGTCCAGTGCGACTCCCACGCCAAGTCCGAGTTCGCGCACGCGCAGGCAGAGGTCGATGTCCTCGCAGCCGTTCCGGTAGCGCTCATCGAAGCCGCCGAGGCGGGTCCACAGGTCGCGATCGATCATGAAGCAGGCACCGGTGATCGCGTCGGTCGCGCGGAACCGGCCCGCTCGCCGCAGCGGCAGGTCGCTGCGGTGCTCGGGCTTGCCCTTGGGACCGATTTCGATCCCCGCGTGGTCCACGGTCCCCGTGTCCCACCGACGCTGGACGTTGCCCGTGATCCCGGCCTTCGCGCCGAGGCGGGCGTGGGTTCGCAGCAGGGGCTCGAGCCAGCCGGGTGAGAATTCCAGGTCGTTGTTGAGGAAGAGCAGGCGCTGGCCGGTCGCATGGCGGGCTCCGTGATTGTTGGCGACGGCGTACCCCGAATTGGTATCGAGGAAGAAGATACGAAGCCCGGGCTTCGTGGGGAGCGATGCCAGCCATGCGCTCGTGCCGTCGGCGCTGGCGTCGTCGACGAAGATCAACTCACGGCTGACGCTGGCTGGCCAGGAGGCGTCGAGGCTGCGCAGCATCGCCTGCGTCAGTTGCAGGCAGTTGTGGAGCGCGACGATGATCGAGACCGCGGGGCTGCCTGGGGCGGGTTCGATCACGGGAACGACGGTTAGGGCAGCAGTCGGCGGAGGTAGTCGCCGTAGCCGGACTTCCCGAGGCGCTTGATCTGCGCCTCCAGACCGGACCGATCAAGCCAACCCTGCCGCCAGGCAATTTCCTCGAGGCAGGCGATCTTGAGTCCCTGACGGTTCTCGATCACGTGCACGAACTGCGCGGCCTCCAGCAGCGAATCGTGGGTTCCCGTGTCGAGCCACGCGGTCCCGCGGCCCAGAACTTCGACGTTGAGCTGTCCACGCTCGAGGTAGAGCCGGTTCAGATCGGTGATTTCCAGCTCTCCGCGCGCCGAGGGCTTGAGGCTGCGTGCCAGGGCGACGACGTCACGGTCGTAAAAGTAGAGTCCGGGAACGGCGAAGTTGGACTTGGGCTTGGCGGGTTTCTCCTCGAGGGACAGGACCCGACCGTCGTCGGCAAACTCCACCACGCCGTAGGCGGTCGGGTTCGCGACGTGGTAGCCGAAGACCGTGGCTCCGTCGACGCGTGCGCTGGCGGTTTGGACGGAGCGGGCGAAGTCGTGACCGTAGAAGAGGTTGTCCCCGAGAACGAGGGCGGACGGCGTGTCGGCGGTGAGGAAGCCGCACTCCGACGCGATCAGGAAGGCCTGGGCGAGTCCGTCCGGGCTGGGTTGCTCTGCATACGACAGGCGCAGGCCGAACTGTTCGCCGGTTCCGAGCAGGCGGCGGAAGAGGGGAAGTTCCTGCGGCGTGGAGATGACGAGGATCTCACGGATGCCGGCAAGCATGAGGACCGACAGCGGGTAGTAGACCATCGGCTTGTCGTAGATCGGCATCAGCTGCTTGGATACGGCGATGGTCAGGGGAAAGAGTCGCGTGCCGGACCCGCCGGCGAGGATGATCCCGCGGCGGTGGGGCACGACAGGGCTGGAACTGGCGGAGACGGGGGCGTGCACGTGGAAAACGGGGATCAGGTGGCGGTGCCGAGGCGCTGACGCTGGTACTTGCGCTGGGTGATGTCGGAGGTCCACTCGCGGTGGCTCAGGTACCAGTCGACGGTCTTGACGATTCCGGTGTCGAAGTTCTCGCGCGGAGCCCAGCCGAGTTCGCGGCGGATCTTGCCGCTGTCGATGGCGTAGCGCCGGTCGTGGCCCGGGCGGTCGGCGACGAACGTGATCTGTTCGGCGTAGGAGCGCCCGTCAGCGCGGGGCGCGCGGGCGTCGAGGAGCGCGCAAATGCGTCGGACGATCTCGAGGTTCGGCCGTTCGTTGAGACCGCCGACGTTGTAGGTCTCGCCGAGGCGTCCGCCGCGCAGCGCGAGCCAGATCGCGCTGGCGTGGTCCTCGACGTAGAGCCAGTCGCGGATCTGCTGGCCGTCGCCGTAGACCGGCAGCGGCTTGCCCTCGAGCGCGTTGAGGATCATCAGCGGGATCAGCTTCTCCGGGAAGTGGTACGGCCCATAGTTGTTGCTGCAGTTCGTGGTGAGCACCGGCAGCCCGTAGGTGTGGTGCCACGCGCGCACCAGATGGTCGCTGGCGGCCTTGCTGGCCGAGTAGGGGCTGTTGGGCTCGTAGGGGTGGTTCTCGGTGAAAGCGGGCGCGCCGGGCGCGAGGCTGCCGTAGACCTCGTCGGTGCTGACGTGCAGGAAGC
>CAZEJZ010000548.1:0-2467 GCA_964512415.1 uncultured Opitutaceae bacterium | reverse complement strand
AGCGCTCCGGGGCACATCTACACCAACGCCACCCAGCCCTACTTCCGCGCCCCCCACATCCAGATCTCCCTGCCTTTCCGCTACGTCGACGGACTCGGCGGGCGCGTCAGCGACCACCAGGCTCCGCCGAAAACCGGTCGCGCCGCGCTCACGCCAGCGGAGATGGACGCGTGGAACTTCGACCTGCCCTGGATGCGCGTCGGGGTTTCCGACGTCATCCTCATGACCAGCCGCGGCGGCAACGCCTACGACCGCACCTTCATGGAGTCCTTCATCCGTCCGGGGCTCGACCGCCGGTCGTGGACCTCCCGCGGCAACTGTCCGACCTACGGCATCGTTCAGACCGGCCCCGACGAGATCTCCTTGTATCTTCAGGCCCACTACATGCTGCCCAGCTTCCACGTCCGGCGCTACTCCCTGCGACTGGACGGCTTCGCCTCCGTCAACGCCCCGTTCGCCGGGGGAACCATGGTCACCAAGCCCTTCCGCTTCCAAGGTGACCGCTTGGTCATCAACTGCTCCACCTCGTCCATCGGGCATGTCCGCGCTGAACTTCAGGATGAGGCGGGTGCTTCCCTGCCGGGTTTCTCCCTGGCCGAGGCGGATGAGATCGTCGGCGACGACACGGCGCGCACGGTGACGTGGCGGGGCTCGAGCGACGTTTCCCGCCTCGCCGGAAAGACGGTCCGGCTGCGCTTCGACCTCCGCGATGCGGACCTGTATTCGCTGCAGTTCCGCACTGCGCGCTGAAGCGCCCGCCCCGATCGCCATGAACCACGTCCGACCCGAGGTTCAGGTCATCCGCCGCTGCCAGGCGGTGTTGCCGGATCGCGTGCTGCCCGACGCGTGCCTGAGGATCGAGCGCGGCCGGATCGCCGCGCTGGGTCCGGAAACCCCGGACATGCTAAGGGGTGCCGACCGCGTCATCGACGCGGACGGTCGGATGGTTGGGCCGGGCTTCGTGGATGTCCACTGCCACGGGGACGGGACGCGGCGCTTCGTCGATGCGCCGGAGTCCGTGGCGCTGGACCTGCTGCGCCATGGCACGACGACCGTGCTTGCGACCCTGGGGTACACGGACATGGAGCCCGACCTCGTGGCGCAACTGCACCGCTTCGATGCGGCACTCGGCGAGTGGGGCCGCGAGAGCGTCGCGGGATTTCACCTCGAAGGTCCGTACGTCAATCGAAAGTACGGTGCCCAGACGGCGCGCGGCCTGATCAAGGACCCTGAGCCAGCGGAGTACCGCGAATGGCTTCGTTGCCACGGGGAACGGATCCGTTGGTGGACCTGCGCTCCCGAGCTGCCGGGAGCGGACGCCTTCATCCGGGAGGCATCGTCCGCGGGTGTGGTGGTCGCCGCTGGCCACACCGAGGCGACCCCGGACGAGCTTTCGGCCGCGGTCCGGGCCGGGTTGAAGGTGGCCACGCACTGGAGCAACGCCACCGGAAACACCCGGGGCCGAGGCTACCGGGGCACCCGCATCCCGGGGGTCGATGAGGCGGTGCTCGTCTTCGACGAGGTTTCCGCCGAGGTGATTCCAGATCAGGAGGGTCTGCACGTGCACCCCGTGATGCTCCGGCTTCTACTCAAGGCGAAGGGCGCGGACCGGATCCTGATCATCACCGACGCCGCGTATCGACGAGCGGACGATCCGCTGGGGCCGGCGGATGCGGCCCGGGATGTCTCGATCGACGCCCACGGAGACCTAGCGGGATCACGGCTCACGATGGCAGGAGCTGCCCGCAACGTCCGTCGCTTCACCGGCTGCGCGTGGCCGGAGCTGTTCCGCATGGCCGCCCTGAACGCAGCGCGTCTGCTCGGTCTCGGGACGCAAATTGGGTCCCTCGAGGTCGGAAAGCGAGCCGACCTGATTCTGTTCGAGGACGAACTCCGCGGACTGCGCACGTTTCTCGCCGGACGCGAGGTGCCGCCAACTCCCTAGCGCTGCGGACCAGCCACGCCGGGCCCAACCAAGCAAAGGCGCCACGCTCCGCGAACGGGAGGTGGCGCCTCGTTGGCCGAAGCCGGGCCCGCTCGCGCGCGGACCGGCACCGGCCGTCAATCAGGGACGCGCGAGCTCGAAGCGGTCGGCATTCATCACCTTGTTCCAGGCCGCGATGAAGTCGTCGACGAACTTCCGGCCCGCATCTGCCTCAGCGTACACCTCGGCCAGCGCACGAAGCTGCGAATGCGACCCGAAGATCAGGTCCACCCGCGTTCCCGTCCACTTGACGTCGCCCGTCGAACGATCGCAGAGCTCGAAGAGATCCTCGGCCCTGGAGGTCGGGCGCACCGTATGACCCATGTCGAGCAGGTTGACGAAGAAGTCGTTCGTCAGCGTCTCGGGCCGGGTGGTGAAGACACCGTGCTGCGACTTCCCGCAGTTGGCGTTGAGCACGCGGAGACCGCCGATCAGCACCGTCATTTCCGGGGCGGTCAGCCCGAGAAGTTGCGCCCGGTCGAC
>CAZEJZ010000547.1:0-2470 GCA_964512415.1 uncultured Opitutaceae bacterium | reverse complement strand
CTTGGGCTCTTCAGTCTTGGCCATGGAGTCCCGGAAGGAATCGCGGGGGACGGGTGGCGTCAACCGCTGCCGCGCGGTGCGGTCGAATGTTCGAGCTCCCGCAGCCGGCCCAAGGCATCGGCCGAATCGGTGCCGCACATGGAGGGCTCCGGGCGGAGCGAGACGCAGACGGCGGGTCGTTCCGGAAGGCCGAAGAGTCGGCACGTCAGGTCATCGGCGAGTTGGATGCAGGGGATGCCGGCGGGCTTGCCGTGCGGCATGCCGGGAATCGGCGAGGAGATCGACGGCGCGATGCAGCACGCTCCGCAGCCGGGACGGCAGGCGTGGCCCAGTGTCGTCACAGCGCGCCCTACTCAAGCGTCAGGTCCACCCGGGTGCCGCCGGCGCGAACCGGGCCGAGGAGCACGCGCTCGGGCCCGAGGCCGGTTCCCTCTAGCAGACGCTCCCGCACGGCGTTCGCGCGGGCGCGGGCGAGTTCCTGGAGCGCGGCGTCATCGACCTCGATGGTGGCAAGCAACTGCGCGGCCATCTGCTCCGGAGTGATCGGCGCCACCTGGGGTGCGGCGGCGACGGATTCCGTGGCCGGGACCGGGCTGGGGGCGACGGCAGGCGCCGACGCGGGTGCGGGCGTTGCCGCCGGGGACGTCGCCGGGACGGCAGGCCGGCGGAAACGCTCGGCGAGCAGTTGAATCACGCGGTCGAGCAGCCCGCCCCGGGGCGTCGCGGCGACCTGGGGGCTGACGGGCGTTGGCGGGACCGCGGTGGCGGGGGGAGGCGCAACCTGAGCGGCGGCGGCCGCGTGGGCGGCGACCACATCCGGGAATGTTTCCGCGAAGAGGGCGGCGAGGGCGGACACCTCGGTGGCGCGCTCGATTGGAGCGTCGTCGGCGAGACCCGCGGACTGCTGCATCCGGCGGGCCACGACGGCGACCCGCCGGGCGAGTTCGCGTTCGCGGAGCGGGGTGCGGTCGACGGCCGCATCGAACTGCCCGGTCAACTCCACGCGCAGCGCCGGCCGGTCAGCCAGAGCGCGGTGCAGCGTCGCGAGCTTGCCGAGTTCAGTCGCGCGGGGTTGCACTGCACCCGCATCGAAGAGCTGGGTGGCGAGTTCCTCGCCGCCGCCCCCAAACGCGGCGCCGAGCAGCGCGAAGGGCGACGTGGCGACCTTCGTGAGGAGTCCGACGAGCGTACGGGCAACGGTCGGACCGATGTGGAACGAGGGATCGTCAAGGCGCCCCGCCACCGGCAGGTCCAGGGCCAGACGACCACGGGAGTCAGTGAGCAGGGCCAGCGCCAGCGGAACGGGCAGGTTGGTGGCGCCTGGGCTGGGCTGGCGGGCACCGAGCGTCAGCCGCTCCACGGTAATGCGATTCGCGGTGTCGAGCGTGTCCCGGGAAAAGCGCACCTGACTCTCGATGGAGAGGTTGCCGCGTTCGACGCCGTAACCGGTGAAGCGGACGCTGTAGGGGGTGAAGGGAACGAGGTTGAGTCGGACCAATTCCAGGCGCAGGTCCGCCGACGGAGCCGCCCCGAGGGGCTGGAGGTCGCCGCGGATGCGCAGCGGGGCGTCGGCGCCGAGTCGGCCTTCCAGTTGCACCTTCGCCGCGGCGGTCGACGTGCTGTTGATGCGTTCGACCGTGCCGGACAGTTGGCTGAGCGCGACGGTCACCGCGGGCTGCATCATGCCGTCGGAGAAGCTCAGTTGCGCGCCCTCCACGCGCAGACGTCCGATCGCAAGTGCGAGTGGAGACGCCGCGCCGCGCGGCGCAGCGGGGGGAGTGACGCCCGGTGCGGAGGTGCCCGCGACCGGCGTGGGGGCGGGCGCCGCCGACGAGGGCGTGGGTTTCAGGAGCGCGGTGAAGTTCAGTCGCCCCTCGCGGTTGATGGCGGCGTTGACGCGCGGTTCGACCACGCGGACTTCGCCGATGCGGCTGCGCTGCGACGGCACTTCGAACGAGAGATCCTCGAGCTCGAGCTTTTTCCAAGTGACCAACGGAGCGTTTGCTTGGTTATCGATGAGGGAGAGCTCGCTCACCGAAGACGTTCCCGTGATCGCTCCCTCGCCGTCTTTCCACGTCACCCGCAGCGAGGCCCCGGTCCGCCCTGCCGCGAGCCAGACATCCGCGAATTGCTCCAGGTACGGTCCCCACGGGGCCAGCGGCACGTCGACGAGCTCCACCGCGACCGTGGCCTGTGGAACCGCGGGCGTGACCTCACCGGCCACGCGAATCGCGCCGCCGCCGCGCAGCGCCACCTCGCCCTCGACGGGCCACGCTTGGTCGACGGAGCCGAGAGTCAGCGCGCCCGCCTTCACACGCACCGATTCCGTGCTCACGTCCACCCCGCGCGTCCCCGTGCCATCGCGGAACCGCACGCCCGGTCCGTCGATCTCGAGCGCGGCGAGCGCAATCTTCCCATCGGCTTCTTTTTTTCTTTCCTCTACAATTGCCTCTATTTCTTCTAAAGGATT
>CAZEJZ010000546.1:0-2475 GCA_964512415.1 uncultured Opitutaceae bacterium | reverse complement strand
GCGGAGATGGGGATCACGCTCGACCTGGACCTTGAGCTCCTTGTAGCGGTCGAAGGCGTCGTCCGGAATGATCCGTTCCCCCTCCTGCAGGGCGAGGAAGTCGCGCTTGAACAGGCGGCGCTCCCGCCCGATCTGGGTGAGCTTGTAGGTGAGCACCGTCATGCCCCAGAGGAACAGGATGATCTCCCACTGCTGCTCCGGATCGCGGATGATGATGTAGACCGACCGTTCGTCGAGGTTGGCCGACGCGTTGGCACCCGCTTGGGCGCGCATGACCTTGTTCTTGAGCAGCAGCTCATCGGCGCGGGGCCGCACGACCGCGCTGTAGAACATCTCGACGACCACGATGGCGAGGATCAGACCGAGGTTGGGAACGAGGAACTCCAGGGAAAGAATCCCCTTGTTTCGGGAGATCATGCGGAGGGCGGGGAAGGGGGGAAGGCGGGCCTTCTGCACCGCCGGGAGAGCAGGCCGCTCAGCACTTCCGGTGCGCGATTGAAAAAGCCCAAGCTTTGGTTAAGATACTGCGGAGTTGCCTGAGCGCAATGCCGGTTTAGCATAACCCTTCTCATCTTCCTCGTATGACTGCGTTCCGTCGTTCCTTCCGTCTTTTCACCGCGACTGTGACCGCGGCCGCGGTCGTGGTCGGCCTGACCTCATGCAATTCGCCCGCGCCCTCGAAGACCGCGACGGGTGCCGGTACCGGTGCCATGGCTGGTGCGGTGGTGGGAGGTCTTGGGGCTGGTGCGACCGGCGGCAACACGAGCACCGGGGTGCTCGCGGGTGCCGCTGCGGGTGCGTTGATCGGCGGCGTGGTGGGAATGGTCAAGGACTCCAAGGAGCGAAAGGAGCAGGACCGTCTCGCGCAGGAGCGCGCCTACCAGCAGGAACTCGCGCGCAAGCGGGCGGAGGAAGCAAAGCGGAAGGCGGAGATCGACGAGGAGCTGGCCGTGACCCAGGGCTTCCGCATTTCCGAAATGGAATTGGCCGATGCCCAGAAAAAGGTTCAGCAGGCGAATGAGCGCCTGCAGAAGCTGAAGGAGGAGCGGACGGTCGCTCTGAACAAGAAGCGGGCGCTCGACGAGGCGAACGAGAAGCTGCTTTTGACCGAGGCGGAGATTGCGCGGATGGAGGAGGAGTTGGCCCGGCTGAAGAGCGATGACGCGGCGGCCGCCGCACTCGCGCCCGCGACGGCTGCGCCCGCCGGGGGCGCCGCGGCTCCCGCGGCGGGCCAGAACAAGGCTCCCGGCGCGCCGTAGGCGGCGGTTTGTCCTCCGTGCTCCGCGCCGCCACGCAGTCCCGCCGGATCCTGGGTTGGGTGGTGTCTGCGTCGCTGCTGCTGCTGGCGTCCGGCTGCGCGACCACGTACCCCGTCAAGGTGGCGGCGGTGAGTTCGGGGCGTCCGTCGCCCGGGCTTTCCTATCGGATCCAGTTGAAGGGCGTGTCGTCGGAGGGGCTTGTTCGCTTGCGCGAGACCGAGGCGGCCACGTACGTCCGCACCGCCCTTTCGGGCCGCGGCCTCTACGAGGCTCCCTCGGCGGATCGCGCGGACGTGGTAATCGAGGTGGAGTTTGGCGTCGAGGCCGTACGCGGTCGCGACGGACCGGATCGGGTGCCCATTTACGCTGAGTTGGCGGGCGGCGTTCGTCAGGAGACGGTCACCGTCACCGACCCGCAGGGCAGGACGTCCACCGAGACCGTCGCGGTGAAGACGCCCCCGCGACGTGAAGTGATCGGATACCACCAGTTGGTGGATGCTGATCCGATTTACGAGAAGTTCCTTCGCATCCGGGCGAGGGAGGCCAAGGCCCGGGACAAGGACGGGACTCCGAAGGACCTGTGGAGCGTGCAGGTGAGCAGCGAGGACCGCAGCGATGACCTCCGGCGTTACCTTCCGGTGCTGGCCTCGGTGACGATGCGCTCGCTCGCGGGCGAGGTGGCCTCGGGTGACGTCCGCGTGTCCGATGACGACCCGGACGTCGCGTTCGTGCGGCGCGGCCTCTGACGGGAAGTTGCTTCCCCGCTTGCGCCCTCCCGGGTCGGCCGCAAGGTGGGAAGATGCCGTTGCATCCCTTCACCGATCCGACCTTTGCGATCCGATGGTCCGAGCACACCGCCGACCATGCGGTCCCCGACATCGAAGCGGCGCTGAGGCGGGCGCAGGCGGCCATTGACGCGGTTGCGCGGGTGGAGCTCGGAGCGTTGAGCTTCGCGACGACCTTTGGCGCGTTGGAGCAGGCGACGGAGGAGTTGGACTTCGCTTGGGACAAACTCTCGCACCTCCAGTCGGTGGCTGACTCCCCGGCGGTGCGCGAGGCCTACAACGCGCTGTTGCCGCAAGTCACGGTCTTTCATGCGAAGATCGAGTTGAACCCAGATCTGTGGATGCGGTTGAAGACCTTTGCGGCGACCCCGGCGGCGCAGGCGCTGCAGGGCATTGAGGCCCGGCTGGTGGCGTGCAAGCTGGCTTCGTTC
>CAZEJZ010000545.1:0-2490 GCA_964512415.1 uncultured Opitutaceae bacterium | reverse complement strand
TTCGCCGCGTCCCCGTCGTTCGTGTGCTCGTTCGCCAGACGGAATTGGCGCGGATCCAGTTAATCACGGCGTCCGCCCGGGTGACGATGACGTCACCCTCGATCTTGGTGTTGTAGGCGAGCTCGTTGTTGGACGTGACCATGGTGGTGGCGGAGGCGGAAAGGCGTGCGGGCGATGAACGAAAAAACCCTAGCAGGGTTACCTCCCGGGTAGCCCCGTGCAAGTGGCTTTTTTCCGAATCACGCGGCCCCTTTACCCCGTGCGCAAAACGTAACCCCCGAATTCTTCGAATCTTGGCGCATGAGTCACGGTAAATCCGGCCATCCGGGCGGTTCAGCGGACCGCCGGGGGCGTCCAGCGGCATCCGCGGTCGAAGCCTTTACGGAGGCGCGGATGTGTGCTTAATTCCGATTGTCGTGAACCCCGCCTGCCGCCTCGCGTGCCTGCTCTGTCTCGCCGCCGGCCTCTCCGCCGGTTGCTCGAGTCCGCAGTTCAGCCGGATCGAGAACAGCCGCGAAGCCTACGAATCGTGGCCGCTTGAGATGAAGCAAGCGGTCCTTGATGGCCGAATCGAGCCGGGCATGACTCCGGAGATGGTCGAGGTGGCGTGGGGCAAGCCCGACGAAGTGATCGCCCGACGCAACGGGCCGCACGAGGACGAGATCTGGATTTATCGGAAGACCTCGGGTGGAGACTACATCTATCCAACGGGTCCCATGGGTGGATATCCCGGAGGCTATCCTGGAGGTTACCCCGGCGGCTACCCGATCGGCATGGGTGGCCGTTCGACCGGCGTCAGTGTCGGCGTCGGCAGCGGTGGAGCGACCGGCGTAGGCGTAGGCGTGGGCGTGGGGGGCATCGGCATCGGGACCGGGGGAGTCGGCATGGGCGGCGGGATGGCCGGCGGCCCGATCATGGTGCGGCCGCCCGTGACAACCGAACGCGAGGTGGTGATCCGAGACGGGGTCGTGATCCGCGCCGATCAGGCGGACTCGGAGGATCCCCCGGAGCAGCCCTAGAGGCTGCCCCCCGGGGCCCTATGTCGAGGAGCGGACGGCAAGCTCCGCTTCCAGCGACGCTCGGTACGATGCGGTCGCGTTCGCGGGAACGGGCCTGGGCGCACCG
Organism: uncultured Opitutaceae bacterium; assembly: GCA_964512415.1. GTDB lineage: Bacteria > Verrucomicrobiota > Verrucomicrobiia > Opitutales > Opitutaceae > UBA6669. Next base: position 1,365 of record CAZEJZ010000545.1, on the reverse strand, counting down.
CCGCCCGTCGCGAAGGGCATGCGAGCGGTTGGCGCGGTCGCCTTCGGAACCGCTTGGAGCAGGTGAGCGACGATCACCGGGAACAGGTCCATGCCCTCGAGCGGCGGGAAGTAGTGGGAGCCATCGGTTTCCTCCCCCACTCCGATCTTGGCCACGACCAGCGACGGTGTAAGACGGCGCAACTGGCCAATCAACTCCTCGACCTCGAAGGGTGCGGTGCGTCCGGCGAGCATCGCGACGGTCGGGCGCCGGGGCGACAGCACCGATTGCGCCAGCGCCTGCAGTCCGTCGGCCGCAATCCGGGCATCCAGCCCCAACGCCGCCAACTGCGCCTCCGCCGCGTGCCGCAGTTGATGGTCCGCCGAGACAAAGAGCACGACCGGCGAGCGATCCCGCCCCTCACCCGCGGCCAACGCCAGCGGTGACGAAGATCCCGACAACGAAAACAAGAGGGGACCGCCCGGCTCCACTGCGAGCGAGAACTCCTCGACCCCCACCCCCAGCGCATGCGCAGCCTCGATCGAGCTGCCGCTGACCCGCAGCGCCCGTTCCAGGTGCTCCCGCTGGGCCTCGCCGAGAGCCTCGGCGAGCGTGGCCAACCGCGCCCGATGGAAACGCTCCGGCAGGTTCGCGAGCGTGACGCGGGGGGATCGCATCTGCGTGACCGTCCACACCGCCACCCCGCGCAACTCCGCCAAATTGTCCTTCCAAGGATGCGCCTTCAGCGCGGTCAAAGCCACCGGCTCGATCGCGACATCGGTCCCCCCAAAGGCATATCCCGGAGCCATCCGCAACGCATCGATGAAGAGAGAGTCCAAGTGCTCACTCAGTTCCGCCAAGGCCGGAATCGGCACCGTCAGACTGGAAATCCGGAAATACAACGCCTCGTCGAGACGCCCCTCCTCCAAGAGCACGTCGGGGTCGCGCCGCACCGTCACGATCAGGCGCGTCGGCGGCAGGCGACGCGACGAGGCCAGCAACTGCACCTGCTCCGCCACCGGGACTGCCTCAAGGTTCTGCACGACCCACGTGCCGCCCCGCGCAAGGTCATCGGAGTCAATCAACCCACGCACCGCCTCGGGCGTCTCGATCGCATCCACGATCTTCCAGACGGCATTGGGCTGCGGCGAACCCGCCCGCCAGATATCGAAGAAGTCCGGCGTGAGCACGCCCCTCGGCGCGACCAGCAACGCATAGCCGGGGTGCGCGATCGCCCGGGCCAAACTCGCCCGCGTCGCGGCGTAGCCCTGACCCGGGAACAGCGGAAGCAGTCGCTCGTTCAGCGGCGACAGGGTGGGCCAGAACCTCGGCGCCTTCACGCCAGCCACTGCTGCCGCGAGCCCCCCGCGGGGCGGGGGCCCCCTG
>CAZEJZ010000544.1:0-2499 GCA_964512415.1 uncultured Opitutaceae bacterium | reverse complement strand
GCCCTGCGGGGCCAGGATCTGACGGTCTATGGCGATGGTACGCAGACGCGTTCGTTCTGCTACGTGGACGATCTCCTCGAGGGATGTCTCCGCCTCATGAATCAGACGGAGACGGTGGGGCCGGTGAACATCGGCAATCCGGGCGAGTTCACCATGCTGGAGCTGGCGGAGCTCACCCTGAAGCTGGTGGGTGGAAAGTCGCGCATCGTGCACCGTCCGCTTCCGGCGGACGACCCTCGCCAGCGTCGTCCTGACATCTCCGTGGCGCGCCGGGTGCTCGGCTGGGAGCCGCGGGTGGCGTTGGAGGAGGGCCTCCAGCGCACCATCGCCTACTTCCGGACGCAGGTCTGACCCCGGGACGGAACGGCGGGGGTGGTCGATTTGTCGTTTGCCATGGGCGGCCTTCCGCCTAGGGTTTGCGGCCCTTCATGCTCTCGTTTCTTCTCAAGCGTTTCTCCGGCCGCCATTATCGGAAGTTCCTCGAGTCGGCGCGCCCGCTGGTCGCGAAAATCAACGAGGTGGAACTGGGCTACCAGAGCCTGACCGAGGAACAACTGCGCGCGAAGACGGATGAGTTCCGCGCCCGCCTCAAGGCCGGGGAGAAACTCAACGACCTTCTTCCCGAGGCCTTCGCGACGGTCAAGAACGCCGCCCGTCGCCTCTGCGGCCGCAAGGTCATGGTGTGCGATCACGAGCTCAGCTGGGACATGGTCCACTTCGACGTGCAGCTGATTGGCGGCATCGCCTTGCACCAGGGAAGGATCGCGGAGATGGCGACAGGCGAGGGCAAGACGCTCGTGGCGACTCTGCCGCTGTACCTCAATGCGCTCACGGGTCGCAATACGCAGTTGGTCACGGTCAACGACTACCTCGCGCGCCGCGACTCCGAGTGGATGGGGCACCTCTACAGTTACCTCGGGCTGACGGTGGGTTGCATCCAGCAGCAGATGCCGTCGGACCTGCGCCGGGAGATGTACGGTCGCGACATCACCTACGGAACTGCGTCGGAGTTCGGCTTCGATTACCTCCGCGACAACGGCATGGCCACGCGGCGCGAGGATCAGGTGCAGCGCGATTACTGGTACTGCATCGTCGACGAGATCGACTCCATCCTGGTCGACGAAGCGCGCACTCCGCTCATCATTTCCGGTCCGGCCCCGATCGAACGCGAACAGCCGTTCATGCGGATCAAGCCCCCGATCGAGCGACTGGTCTCGGAGCAGCTTCGCCTGTGCAATCGCTTCGTCGCCGAGGCCGAAGGCCTTCTGGGAAAGACGGACGCCACCGCCGACGACAAGCAAGCCGCCGCACGCCGCATGCTGCAGGTCAAGGTCGGCCACCCGAAGAACAAGCGCCTGCTTCGCCTCCAGGAGACGCCCGAGTGGCGCAAGCTGCTCGACAAGGTCGAGACCGAGCTCAATTCGGACATGCAGAAGGAGGAGCTCTACCGCCTGAAGGAAGAGCTCTACTACTCGATCGACGAACGCCAGCATCAGGCCGACCTGAGCGAGCTGGGCCGCCGCCGTCTGCGCCCGGACAGCCCCGACGCGTTCGTGCTCCCCGATCTGGCGACGGAGTTCAGCGAGATCGATCGCAATGCCGAGCTCACGCCGGACCAGCGCGAGGAACGCAAGCTCGCCGCCCAGCAGCGCTACGGCGATGTCTCGGAGGAAATTCACACCATCTCGCAGCTCCTCCGCGCGTATTCGCTCTACGAGCGCGATGTCGAGTACGTCGTGCAGGACGGCAAGGTCCTGATCGTCGACGAAAACACCGGGCGCGTCATGCCCGGCCGGCGCTGGTCCGACGGCCTGCACCAGGCGGTGGAGGCGAAGGAGGGCGTCACGATCGAACGCGAGACGCGCACCTACGCGACCATCACCATCCAGAATTATTTCCGCCTCTACGAGAAGCTCGCGGGCATGACCGGCACCGCGGAGACCGAGGCGACGGAGTTCAACGACATCTACCGGCTCGCCGTCCAGGTCATCCCGACGAACAAGCCCTGCATCCGAGTCGACCGGAACGATTCGATCTTCAAGACCCGCCGCGACAAGTACGCCGCCGCCGTCCGCGAGATCGAGCAGGCGAACAAACGGGGACAACCGGTCCTCGTCGGCACCGTGTCCGTCGAATCCTCCGAGGTGCTGTCGCGCATGCTCAAGCGGGCGGGGATCATCCACGCCGTGCTCAACGCCAAGTACCACGAGCAGGAGGCCGAGATCGTGTCCCGTGCCGGCCAGCGGGGTGCGGTCACGATCGCCACGAACATGGCGGGCCGCGGCACCGACATCAAACTCGGCGAGGGCGTGCGCGAACTGGGCGGCCTCTTCGTGATTGGCACCGAGCGCCACGAGTCGCGCCGCATCGACCGCCAGCTTCGCGGCCGTTGCTCCCGCCAGGGCGACCCGGGCTCGTCGCACTTCTTCATCTCGCTCGAAGACGACCTCATGCGCCTCTTCGGTTCCCAGCGCATCACCAAGGTCATGGAGCGCATGG
>CAZEJZ010000543.1:0-2500 GCA_964512415.1 uncultured Opitutaceae bacterium | reverse complement strand
AGGTCAGCCACGCGAATGCCTCGTCCAAGGGCACATGCGGCCCCACGTCGGTGATGCCCCGAGGGCGCGGAGCAGCGAACAAGGCCGGGAAGCGAAACGCGATGCCGGTCATGCCATGGCAGCTCACGAAGTAGCGCAGTTGCTCCTCGCCGAAGGCCTTGGACAGCGCGTACGGATTGGTCGGCGTGGCGGGCGAAGCGCCGCTCAAGGGCAATTCCCGCACCCGACTGGGCTGGTCCTCCTGCGAGAAGCGCTCGACCCGCATCGCCTGCACCGAGCTGGCAAAGATGAACCGGGGAACGCCCCCCAGCCGCGCCCGCTCGAGGACGTGGTAGTTCATCGTGACGTTCTCCGTGAAGACCATGCGGCCGTCGAGTCCGTAGGACGTCGCGTGATTCGCGAGGTGCACCACGGCGTCCGCGCCGCGCCACGAGGCGTCCACGCGCTTCGGATCGAGCAGGTTCTCGACGTGCACCGGCGCAGGCGCGTCCGCCGCCGCCGGCACCGCATCGAACGCGTCGACGCGATCGCCGGCGTCCAGGAGTTGGCGCAGGACCTCGCGCCCAAGCCGTCCCGCCGCCCCAGTGAGAATGACGCGCATCGTTGAAAGGTGCGGAACGGGCGACGCCTCAGGCCGGGCCGACCACCGCGAGGTCGTCGGCGTGCACGCCGCACCACACGACGTCGCCCGCATGGATCGCCTCGCGCAACGCGCTTTCGTTGGCCACGAGGGCGGTGAGACGCGCGCCGGAGTCCGTCTGCAGGTGCAGGCGGTCCAGTGCGCCTTGGAACAACTCGTCCATCACGCGGGCGGTGAAGACCGACTCGGCCTCAAGCGGACGCTTCGAGACAAGGATCTTCTCCGGACGCAGCGACACCACCGCCCGCGTCCACCCGGCCGGCCAGCGCTCCGCCGGGATCTCCAACTCAAGCCCCCCCTCCACCCGAAGCCGCACCGCGCGGCCGTCCCGCGCCATCGCCTCCGCCGTCAGGAGGTTCGCCTCGCCGATGAAGTCGGCCACGAACGCGGTCTTGGGCTGGTGATAGATCTCGTTCGCCGATCCCACCTGCTCGACGCGCCCCTGATTGAACACCGCGATCCGGTCGCTCATCGTCAACGCCTCTTCCTGATCGTGCGTGACGAACACGAACGTCATGCCCAAGTGCTTCTGCAGGCGCTTCAGCTCCAGCTGCATCTGCTGGCGCAGCTTGGCATCGAGGGCGGAAAGGGGCTCGTCGAGCAAGAGGACCTTCGGGCGCGGCACGATGGCGCGCGCGAGAGCCACACGCTGACGCTGTCCCCCGGAGAGTTCGTCGGGGCGGCGCGATGCGAAGCCTTTGAGCGCGACGAGTTCAACCACCTCGTCGACGCGGCGCGCGATCTCCGGGGCGGGCACCTTCTGCATCTTCAGACCGAACGCGATGTTCTCGGCGACGGACAGGTGCGGGAAGAGCGCGTAGCTCTGGAAGACCTGGTTCACATTCCGACGATACGGTGCGAGGTAGGTCACATCCTCGCCGTCGATCCGCAGCGTTCCGCTGGTTGGCGTTTCGAAGCCGGAGAGCATCCGCAGGAGCGTGGTCTTCCCGCAGCCCGAGGGCCCCAGAAGCGTGAGGAACTCGCCCTCCGCGACGTCGAGGCTCACCCCGTTGACCGCCGTGAAGGAACCGAAACGTTTGGTGACGGAGCGGATCTCGATCATCGACGGCATGGCGGAAAGCGGACGATTGGCTGCCGCATCATGCGGCGGCGGCGCGGCGCCGTCGGTGGGCCAACGCGTAGGTGAGGATGAACATGAGGGTGAATACCACGCCGAGGGCGGCACCGAACGGCGCGTTGCGCGCGCGGAAGAACTGATTCTGGATCACGTTTCCAATCAGGGGCACCTGCGCTCCGCCCATGAGGTCGGTGATCGCAAACATGCCAATGGCCGGGACAAACACCAGCATGATGCCGGCCGCGATCCCCGGCCACGTGAGCGGGATGATCACGTGCGAAAACGCGCGGATCGGTCCGGCGCCAAGGTCGTGGGCAGCCTCCACCAGCGCGTTGTCCAACTTCTCGGCGCTGCCGTAGATCGGCAGAATCATGAACGGGAGATAGGCATACACGAGGCCGATGACCACCGCGGTCGGCGTGTAGAGGAGCGACAAGGGCGCCGTGATGACTCCGGAGAACTGCAACAGCCCGTTCAGCAGTCCCTCGCTCTTGAGGATGGCGATCCACGCGTAGGTCCGGATCAGAAAGCTCGTCCAGAAGGGAATCATCACCAACAGCAGGAGGCGCTCCCGCAGCGGCGAACGCTGCCGCGCGATGTACCACGCCACCGGATAGCCGATCGCGACGCAAAGGACGGTCGTCAGGGCGGCGTAGCCGATGGAGCGTCCGAGGATCTTCAGGTAGATCGGGTCGAAGACCCGCGCATAGTTCTCCCAGCTGAAAGCGTAGACGACCCGGCCGAGGTCGTCGCGCTGGCAGAAGCTGTAGACCAGCAACCCG
>CAZEJZ010000542.1:0-2500 GCA_964512415.1 uncultured Opitutaceae bacterium | reverse complement strand
TTAAAAGCATACATTTTGTAAGGGGGGTACTGTAAAAGTGTTGGAGGCACGGCTTCGCGCAGCTCGGCTTCTGCGGCGTCGTGGAGTCCGGCGTTGCCGAGCATATCGACGAGGGCGACCCGGAGGCCGCGGTCGGCCGGTTCCGCCGCAACAGCGCGCTCGAGGTCCGTCGTGAAGTCTGTGCTGTCGCCCGTGAGCCAACGTATGGATGCCTTCTGGCGTTGCAGCGCCGCGTCCCGCGGGTTGCGGGCGAGGCCTGCGCTCAACAGCGCGAGCGCCTGCTGCCCATCGTCGCGGCGCATGCAGAGCTCGACGAGGGCGAGGCGCGCATCGCCGTCGTGGCGGCCGCCGAGCAGGGGCTGCAGCACGGCCTCGCACTCGATGTCGCGGCGCAGTTCGATGAGGCATCGGGCCATCGCGAGGCGTCGCTCGTCCGACACCGGCGTCGAGGCGCGGGCCGGCAGCAGCGCCTCGTAGGCACCGGCCGGATCGCCTGTGCGGGACAGGCAGGCCGCCAACAGCAGCAGGTCGTTCTCGGCCGTGAACTGGTCGGACGGCAAGGCGAGCAGCAGACCGAGCGCCTCGTCCGGGCGGTCGAGTTCGAGCAGCGTGGCGGCGAGCCCCGTGCGCAGACGCTTTAGGTCGAAGGCCTGAAGGCCGTGTCGGTATGCGGTCTCCGCGGCGCCGGGGTATCCCGCCTCGCGTAGCAGGTTGCCGAGGTTGTTGGCGTATTCCGCGCGGACCTGTCCCTGGACGCCCGGTAGGTCGAGGGATTGCCGGAAACGGTCTTCGGCGGTCGACCAGTCGCCCTCGGCCTTGGCCACCAGCCCGTCTAGGTGCACGGCCGGCGCCCATCCGGGGTGGCTGTGCGTCAGGCGCTGTACCCGTTCCCGCGCCCCGCCGATATCGCCGGTGGAGAGGGCGGTGAAGGCGTCCTGAAGGTCGGTTTCGGGCTTGGCCACGGCGGGTCGGGTCCCAGTGTAGGGGGAGGGGGCGGTGCATCCTGGCAACGCTCCGCGCTAGTATATTCCCCCTTCTCACGTCCACTGACACCGAGCCGCCGACCATGAATGCCACCCTGAAGACCGCTTCCACCCGCATCACCACGGGCCTCACGCTCGCCCTTTTGTTGACGTTTGCGGCGCCGGCGTCCGCGATCGAGCCGCCGAAGGGCGCAGCGGCCTCGACGGGCCCCGCCAACGCCTCCGCGCCGGTCGCCGGGCCGACCAGTACGACCACGGCGCCCGCCGGCGCCCCATCGGACCCCGCGTCCGCTCAGCCGACGGCGGCGACGAACGCCGAGCCGCAGAAGGTGGTATGCCGCGACGAGAAGGTCACGGGCTCCAAGCTGCGCAGCCGCAAAGTCTGTAGCACGCCCGATTCCGAGTCCAAGTCCGGTGACTGGGTACGCAACCAGCAGGCGCGCGGCGCCATCGGCGCTTCCGCCATCCTGAACGGGCAGTGATCCCGGGGCGGTGATCCTGGCGCCGGCCGAGCCGCCCCGGGATGCTTCAGCGCGTCAACGGCTTGTACAGGAGCGGGGACCGGCGACGGTCCGCGCCTTTTTGTTGGAGGCGGGCGGACCGCAGGGACCGGGGACATGAACTCTGAGGCTTCGAGGACGGGCGATACCCATCTCGCGCCGTCGATGACCGATCGAAGCGCGCTCGCGCGGATCAACGGTCAGCTGTCGCGTCTGGGGCGCGTGCATGTCCCGGGGTTCCTCCGTCCGGACGAGGCGGAACGGGTCTTCGAGGCTTGTCGCGGCGCAGACTACCGGTTGAGCTTCAAGGGTCAGCATACAGACTACGACCTCACCGAACGTGATGTCGCCGCGCTCGAGTTGGGACAGAAGGCCGGTCTTTTGAACCTCATCCATGCCCAGGCTTCCACCGGCTTCGAGTACCTCTTCGATGTCTACCGGTTGAGCGACCTCGCCGAGGCGCATGCCTTGTCGCCTGGTGTGCTCGCCGATCTCTTCGCGATGCTGAATTCCGAGGCGACCTTGAGCGTTTTCCGCGCCCTGACGGGTGACCCGGACATCCGGTATGCCGACGCCCAGCTCACCCGCTACCGGCCCGGGCACTTCTTGACCGAGCACGATGACCGCCACCCGGAAAAACATCGGCTCTACGCCTATGTGATCAACCTGACGCCGGTCTGGAGTGTCGACTGGGGCGGTCTGCTGATGTTCATGGCGGAGGACGGCCATGTCGCGGAGGCCTACGCCCCGCGATGGAACGCGATCAACCTCTTCAAGGTGCCGCAGCCCCACGCGGTGAGCGTGGTGGCGCCCTTCGCCAAAGGAGCACGGTATTCGATCACCGGGTGGCTGCGCAGCCAGCGGCCTTGAGGATGTCCTAACGCGTCAGCGGCTTGTAGCGGATGCGATGCGGCTGCATCGCGTCCTCACCGCGGCGCTTGCGGTAGTCCTCGACATATTCCTGGTAGTTCCCCTCGAACCACACCACCTCCGAGTTGCCCTCGAAGGCGAGGATGT
>CAZEJZ010000541.1:0-2501 GCA_964512415.1 uncultured Opitutaceae bacterium | reverse complement strand
CGCAGGCATCGACCCCGATGAGAAACGCGTGGCCGCCGATCGCGTGGAGGCGGAGCTGCAGCGGATCGCGGCCCGACTGTTCCGTCGCGAGGTCGGTCCGGCCGATGTCGCGCTCTTTCGGGACGCCGTGTCGCAGCGGCTCAACGAGGGGGTGCCCTACGCGAAAGCCCTCCGGCCTGTCCTGAAGGCGCTGCTCTGCTCGTCGGAGTTCCTGTTCCTGACCGAGCCGATGCCCTCGGAAGTCGTCGCGGGGAATAAGGCTAAGGTAACGCCGAACCCTGGCGGATCCCCCACGCCCCCATCGCTTTCTGCGCATCAGGTCGCGACCCGGCTCTCCTACTTTCTCACCGCCGGTCCTCCCGACGAGCCGCTCCGCACGCTCGCGGCGGCCGGTCCGCTCGAGGCCGAGTCGATTCATCGCGAGACGGACCGCCTGCTGGACTCGTCGCGGGGTGACCGCTTCCTGCGCCTCTTCACCGCGCAGTGGCTGGGCCTCAACCGCCTCGGGACAATGCCGCCGTCGAGGGAGACCTTTCCGGCTTACCACATCGATCGACTGGAGTCGGCGATGAAGGAGGAGACGTGGCGTTTCATCGCCGAGCTCGTCCGGACCAACCAGACGGTGACCGCGATCGTCGATGCCGACTTCTCTTACGTGAACGCCGGCCTAGCTCGTCACTACCTGCTCGCCGGCGTGAGTGGGGATGGGTTCCGACGAGTTAGTCTTCCGCCGGACTGGGGCCGTCCGGGATTGTTGCGACACGCCAGCATCCTCACGGTTTCCGCCAACGGCGTTGAGACCTCTCCGGTGACCCGAGGAGTATGGCTGCTCGAGAAGGTCTTCGGCACGCCGCCCAAGCCTCCACCGCCCGATGTGCCACCGCTGGAGCCCGACATCCGTGGCGCGACGACCATTCGGCAGCAGTTGGACAAGCACCGCACGCACCAAGCCTGTGCGGACTGCCACGCCAAGATCGATCCCCTCGGCTATTCGCTGGAGGGCTTCGATCCGATTGGTCGACCGCGGCAGCGCTATCCGAGCGGACTGCCCGTCGACACCGAAGGGGAGTATCGCGGTCAATCCCTCCACGGTCCGACCGACCTTCGCAACTACTTGGTTCATCATCCGGACTTGCTCGCGCACAACCTCGCCCATCGCATGCTGACCTATGCCCTCGGACGGCGCCTCGGCTTCGCCGATCAGCCGCACCTTCGAGCGATCCTCGCGGAGTGGAAGCTCCAGGGCTATGGCCTCCGGAGGCTGATCCATCTCGTCGCGACGAGTGAGTTAATGCGGCAGCCCTGAGCCTCACGGACCGATGCGACCACGGGGCGGTCTCCGGTTGATCGCAGTGGTCGCGTCTTCGCGGTTTGTCCAAGCGGGCCGCCATCGCGGCGGCAAGGCGGGAGGACGGCAGCGGGCCGTTCGACGCTTCCTCGGCAGCATTGCGGCGAGACGTCGCAACGCGCGGCGCAGTTCTGCTTTACTGGAAAATTAAGGTGGGCTCGCAGGGGAGTCCTCCTTCGATCATCCACTCCCAGCGTCGGGCTGAGTTCATTTTCGGTACCCCAATCCCAACACCACCCCCCCAAACCCCATGAAGAAGGAACCTACTTTGCGTTGGATCCTCCCTGCTTCCGTCAATCCCCCGGCTCAGGCACTCACGCCGTCAGCGCGCCCGCCGAGACATCCATTCGTCCTGCTAGCGGCGGCTCTCGCCCTGGCTGCGGGAGCGCCCGCCCTCGCTCAGCGAACGCCCGCGGGCGGACCGACCACGGAGCGACCCCAAGGCTCCGACTCGGTGGCTCTCAGCCCCTTCGAGGTCGTCGCCGACGCGATGGATACCTACCAGGCGCTGAACACCTCCTCGCTCTCGGGAACCAATCGGCCCCTTGAGAAGCTGCCCATCACGGCGGAGATCTTCAACTCGCAGATGATGTCCGACCTCGGTACGTCGGACGTCACCGCCTTGCTGACCAAGAGTTTCACTGGCATCGGACTGCCTGACAACGGCACGTCGAATGCCACAGGTCTGCAGAGCGGCGATGCCCTGAGCATGGGTGCATTCACCGCGCGCGGACTAGGCACGAAGCTCTTCCGCAACGGATTTCTCTTCCTCGGCAATCTGGGGGAAGGCTATTCGTACGAGCGCATGGAGGTAATTCGCGGTCCCCAGTCGCTGCTCTTCGGCATCTCGCCGGCGGGCGCGATCATGAACGCCAACACCAAGCGTGCTACGATGGGCCAGAACAGTGGCAGCATCATGTTCAGAACCGATGCCAACGGCACCATGCGCTACGAATTCGATGCGAACGCCAGTGGGAAGATTCAGGGGCGCAGGGTCTCACTCCGCGTGGCGGCCTTCGACGCCGACACGCGTTTCTGGCGCGATCTCATCCGCGCCGACGGCCGGGGTGGCTACGGGCAGCTCGCGGTGGAGTTGATTCCAGCAACCCAGACCGTGCTCCGCGCCACTTATGAGGACCGGGGCATGCTCTCG
>CAZEJZ010000540.1:0-2502 GCA_964512415.1 uncultured Opitutaceae bacterium | reverse complement strand
GTCCGCCAGGATCACGCGCCGCGTGGGGTGCGTGGGGTCGTAGAGGGTCGCGAGGAGTTGATGCAGGTTCTCCGTGGTCTGCCCGCGGAGCGCGAGGGTCGCCGGGGCGGCGCCAAGCAGGGGCGAAAGTCGCACCGCCATCCGCTCCGCTAGGTCGATCCACCGGTCCGGGCCACTCGTCCAGCCGTCAATGGCGTCCCGCTTCCACGTTTCCACCGCCCGCTGCAGCGATGCCTCCGCGCGACGCGAGAGCAGGCCGAGCGAGTTACCGTCGAGGTAGATCCGGCCGTCCGGGAGGTGAAACTCGGCCCGCAGGCGCGCGAAGGGTTCACGCTCGTCCCGCTCGTCGGGAACAGCCGGCTCTTCCGGCGGGTTCGGGGTCTGGGCGGAGGCGGCCATGAGACGACGTTCCCCGACGTCGCCGGACGCGCCAAGCGAAAACCCCGCCGCGGCGGGAGCGGGGCAACGTGCGGCGGCGCAGCGTCAGGGCACCTGGAGGAGGCTGCGGCCGGTCATCTCCGGCGGCTTCGGCAGGCCCATCAAGTCCAGCACCGTGGGCGCGATGTCCGCGAGGCGGCCACCGGACCGCATCGCCGTACGGCCAGCGGCATAGCCGGAGCCGACGACGAAGACTTCCACGAGGTTCAGGGTGTGCGCGGTGTGCGGGGAATTCGTCGAGGGATCCCACATCTGCTCGCAGTTGCCGTGGTCCGCGCAGACCACCGCCTTGCCCCCTACGTCGTCGATCGCCTGCAGGAGGGTCTCGACGCCGTGATCCGTCGCTTCCACCGCCTGAATCGCCGCCGGCAGCGAGCCGGTGTGACCCACCATGTCGGGATTCGCGAAGTTCACGACCACGAGGCCGTAACGTCCCGAGAGAATCGCCTCGCGCGCGAGGCGCGTGACCTCCGCCGCCGACATCTCCGGCTGCAGGTCGTAGGTCGCGACTTTCGGGCTCGCCGGACAGGCCCGTTCTTCGCCGGGAAAGGGATCCTTGCGGTAGTTGTTGAAGAAAAAGGTGACGTGCGGGTTCTTCTCCGTCTCCGCACAGCGGAACTGCGCGATGCCAGCCTCCGCGACGACCTGCCCGAGGATATTCTTCAGGGCCGCCGGCTTCGGGGAAATCACCTTCACCGGAAGGCCGGACTCGTACTCGGTCATCGTCGCGTAATACAGGTCGAGCTTCGGCCCGCGCGCAAACGCGGTGAAGTCGTCCATCACGAAGGCCCGCGTGATCTCGCGGGGACGGTCGCCGCGATAGTTGTAGAAGAGGACCGCATCGCCGTCGCGGATCGTCGCGATCGGCTTCCCCGCCGCGTCGACCACCCACGTCGCGGGAACGAACTCGTCGCCTTTCTGAGTCTCGCTCATCGGCTTCTCATAATAGGCCCGCACCGCCGCGACAGCACTCGTCGCGGTGCCTTCGGCGCCCTGACCGGTGAGGAGGCGATACGCCTTCTCGACGCGCTCCCAGCGGTTGTCGCGGTCCATCGCCCAGAAGCGTCCGCACACCGTGGCGATGCGGCCGACGCCGATCTTCCGGCACTGCTCCTCGACCTGCTCGATGTACGCCGCGCCGCTCGTGGGCGGCGTGTCGCGGCCATCCGTGAAGGCGTGGATGAACACCTGCGTGAGCCCCTCGATCTTTGCCTGACGGAGCAGGCCGTACAGATGCTCCAGCATGCCGTGCACGCCGGCGTCGGAAACGATGCCCATCAGGTGCAGGCGCGATCCCCGCGTTCGCACGCGGTCGACGAGACCGCGCCAGACCGCATTCGACGGGAGCTGGTTTTCCGAGAAGAGCTTGTTCAGGCGCACGAGTTCCTGGTCAACGATCCGACCGGCGCCGATGTTCTCGTGACCCACCTCGCTGTTGCCCATCACCCCATCCGGCAGGCCCACGTCGAGCCCGGAGGCGGCGACCAGGGCGTGCGGATAGCGGGCATGCAGCCGGTCATCGGCCGCCTTCTTGGCCAGATGGACCGCATTGAAGGCGTTTTGATCAGCGTGGGGGTTGTGACCCCAGCCATCGCGAATGACGAGAAGGACCGGCTTGCGCGCGTTGCTCATGAGGAAGGAAGGTGACCAGCAAACAAAAATGACCCGGCGGCCGTCCCGACGAAAGACTAAACCTCCGCGGCCCGCCGGGCCACGAAAGGCCAGCCGAGCGGCTGCCACCGGCCGTGGTCACCCAGCAAGGCGCCCGGTTCACCCGGTTCGAGCGACGCCGCAAGGCCGTTTGACTCCGCGCGGAATTGCCTCCCCCTTAGCTCCTTCGCATGCCTTCGCGCGCCGTTCTGCTCGTCAACCTCGGTTCCCCTGATTCCACGTCCGTCCCCGACGTTCGCCGCTACCTGCGCGAATTTCTCGGCGACGAGCGCGTGCTCGATCTGCCGGCTCCACTGCGCTGGCTGCTGATCGAGGGGATAATCCTGCGCACCCGACCGAAGAAGTCGGCCCATGCGTATCAGGAGATCTGGACCAAGGATGGTTCGCCGCTGA
>CAZEJZ010000539.1:0-2506 GCA_964512415.1 uncultured Opitutaceae bacterium | reverse complement strand
TGTCGCGCAGGCGCTCCAGCGTCGTGATCAGCCGCTGGTTGTCGCGCGCGTGCAGCCCGATGCTCGGTTCATCGAGGACATAGAGAACTCCGGCGAGGTTCGTCCCGAGTTGTGCCGCCAGCCGGATGCGTTGGGCCTCCCCTCCGGAGAGGGTGTCGGTCGGCCGATCAAGCGTGAGGTAGCCCAAGCCCACTTCGTCGAGAAAGCGCAGGCGCTCGCGGATCGGGGGCGTGATATCCTTCAGGATCAGGCGCCCGCGGGCGTCCAGCTTGATCCGGCTGAGCGCGCGCAGGAGTCCCGCCGGCGTCTCGCCCAGCAGCTCCGGTAGCGATCGCGGCGCGCCGGAACGCATCGGCAGGCGAACGGCCCGGCTGATCCGGTTGAGCCGCGAACCCCCGCAGTCGGGGCAGGGGCTGCCTTCGTCGCTGACGTCGTCGGACTGTTCCAGTCCGAACTCGCGCAGGCGCCGCAGTGCCTCTTCCGCCTCGTCGCCCCCGGTTTCCTCGACCTCCAGCATCCAAGGAAAGATGCGCCCGTGGCCCCGGCAGGAAGGGCACCACCCGCGCGGCGAATTGTGCGAGAAGTGCTTCGGGTCGAGCTCCGGAAAGCTCTCGCCGGTCTCGCTGTCCGTGCGCGTGGTCGAGAACCAGGACAGGATCTCCCCGCGGGGCGTGAGCAGGAAGCACGCGCCCTTGCCCAGCCGCAGCGCCTCCCCGAGGGGGTCCCGGCCACGCTCTCCGCGGGTGCGCTGGCGAAGGTCGGCGACCACGACTTCAATGTCGTGCTCGCGGTAGCGATCCAACTTCTCGAACGTCGCGACCGGACGCAGCTGGCCGTCGATGCGCATGAGTTCATAGCCGTGGTTCGCGATCCACGTCGCGATCGGCTGGTGGTGCCCCTTGCGTCCACGCACCAACGGCGCACAGAGGTAAACATGCGCGGAGCGTCGGGCGGCGGGCGACCTCATGACCCGCGCGAGGAGCCGACGCAGCTGCGCGAGGCTCAGCGGCTCGACGGCGCGACCGGTATCCGGGTGATGCTGGACCCCGACCCGCGCAAAGAGGAGCCGGAGGTACTGGGCGACCTCAGTGATCGTCGCCACCGTGGACTTGCGCGAACCACGGGTGACCCGTTGCTCGATCGCGACGGTGGGCGGGATACCCTCGATGCGGTCCACTTCCGGACGCGGCAACTGCTCGACGAACTGACGGGCGTACGGGGACATCGACTCCATGAACCGGCGCTGTCCCTCGGCAAACACGATGTCAAAGGCGAGCGTCGACTTGCCGGATCCGGACACCCCGGTGACCACGACGAGTTGGCGTTGCGGGATCTCGAGCGAGAGATCGCGCAGGTTATGTTCGCGGGCACCCTCGATCCGCAGGAATCCCAAGGGCGCTGCGTTCGCGTTTGGCGTCCGGACCGCCGGCAAGTCCGACGCGGCCACCGGGGCCAAGCCCAGTGCGGCGCGCAGGAAGGGCGAGGTCGCCGTCGAATGGGCGGCGACCGTCTCGGGCGGTCCCTCGGCCACCAGGCGGCCACCGTTCAGCCCCGCCTCCGGACCGAGCTCGAGGATCCAGTCCGCGCTCTTCAGGACGTCCAGGTTGTGCTCGATCACGACCATGCTGTGCCCGGCATCCACGATCTGCTGCATCACCGCGAGCAGCCGCGCCACATCGTGCCGGTGCAGCCCGGTGGTCGGTTCGTCGAGCAGCAGCAGGGCCGGACGTGTGTCCGACGCGTCAATCGGCCCGAGGTACTTGATCAGCTTGAGCCGCTGAGCTTCGCCGCCGCTCAGGGTGTTGAGGGGCTGCCCGAGAGTCAGGTACCCGAGCCCGACCGCCTCCAGAGCCCGGAGGCGCATGCGTACCTTGGGTTGATCCTCGAAGAGCGGGAGCGCATCCGAGATGCTCGACGCCAGGAGGTCCGCGACGGACCGCTCGCGCCAGGCGATCGCGAGAACCTCCGGACGGAAGCGACGGCCTTCGCAGGTCGGGCAGGGGACGAAGACGTCCGAGAGAAACTGCATCTCGACCCGTTCGTAGCCGAGCCCGAGGCAGTGCTCGCAGCGACCGTCACCGGCGTTGAACGAGAAGCTCGAGGCACTCAGTCCGCGCGCTTTGGCCTCCGGCGTCGCGGCGTAGAGTTCACGGATCGAGTCCCACGCCTCCGTGTAAAGCGCCGGATTCGAACGTGGGGTGCGCGACAGCGGCGATTGATCGACAAAGACCACGTCGGAGAAGTGGGTCTCACCTTCGATGCTCCCGATGCTGGCGGCGTCGTCCGTGAGTTGATGCCGCAGGGTCTGGAGGCCCTGATACAAGGCGTGGTCGAGGAGCGTGGATTTCCCGGATCCGGACACACCGCTGAGGCACACCAGCCGTCCGAGGGGCAACGAGACGTCGAGACTCCGCAGGTTGTGCTTGGTCACACCGCGCAGGTGAAGTCGCGGGGTCGCAGCGGTGACGGGGCGACGCGACGTCGGGGGGCTCAACTCCCGTCTCCC
>CAZEJZ010000538.1:0-2523 GCA_964512415.1 uncultured Opitutaceae bacterium | reverse complement strand
GGTGCGCGGCGCGTGAGCCGACGCGCCGCTCATCGCGGCACCCGTCATCGAAGCGCCATTCCTGCCCGCGGGTCGATGAACGCGATCGCGGACCATCTCGCCAGGCAGCTCACTTGAGCCACTGCGCCAGCCAACCCTGCACCTCGCGGTACCAGAAGCGGCTGTTCTCCCCCTTGAGGATCCAGTGATTCTCGTCGGGGAAGACGATCAGGCGGCTCGGGATCTGCAGGCGTTGATGGAAGCTCCAATTCTCCAGGGTGTTGTTCAGCGGCACCCGGAAGTCGTTCTCGCCGATGGTCAGCAGCATCGGAGTGCGCCAGCCCGTGCCTTTCGCATGGTTGCCCGCCAGCCGCGCGGGGTTCTGCTCCCGCCACACTGGGCCCTGCTCCCATACGGGACCACCGTTGCCGACTTCCCGGTGGTAGATGACGTCGCTGGTCGCCCACTGCGACTCGAGGTTCACGAGGCCCGCATGCGACACGAACGCGCGGTACCGGGTGGTCGTCGCCTGCAGCCAGTTGACGAGGTGCCCGCCGTAGCTGGCCCCGGCCGCCGCCACGCGGCTGCCGTCGAGGAAAGAATAGCGACGCAGCGCCTCATCGAGGCCTTGGTTGATTTCATCCGCCGGCGTCTTGAGGGGATCGCCTTGGATCGCCTGCCCGAAGGCCTCGGCGTAGCCACGCGAACCGGAGTAGTTCGTCATCACGAGCACGTAGCCGGGCGCGGCGAGGAGTTGGTAATTCCAGCGCACGCTCCACGCATCGCGGAACTGCGGCGCCGGCCCGCCGTGGACCACCACCAGCACCGGATAGCGCCGCGCGGGATCAAAGCCGGCCGGGCGCAGCACCAAGGTCTCGACCGCACGCCCCAACGCACTCGTCACCGTGAAGGATTCCAGCGGGCGCAGGTCCAGCGGGGCGAGGCGCTCCGCGTTGAAGCGGGTCAGCGGCTTGCGCGCGCCGGTTGCGAGCTCGAGCTCGACCAACTCCGGTGGGCTCAGCGCACTTTCGGAAGAAGCGACGATCCGCCCGGCCTCTGCCGCCAGCGATGAGAGCACGCCGGCACCCTGCAGGGGACGCGGGGTCACCGGGCCACCGGTCACCGGTACGCTGAAGAGGCGCGTCTGCGCGCCTTCCTCCGCCGCCAGCAGGACGGTCCGCCCGTCCGCGAGCAGCACGAAATCCGCAATCGAGAGGTCCAGCGAGGCGCTCAGGTCAACCCGCGCCGCCCCTTGCATCGGCCAGGGAAACGAAACGACGCGGCTGTGGTGGTAGTTCTTCCCGTCTCCGCCGGGTCTGAAGCTCGCGAGGAGATGGCGTCCGTCCGGGGTGAAGACCGGCCCGCCGAAATCATCCGAACCGGCCGTCAGCGCCTGCGGCTCTCCACCGTTCAGGCTCACGAGGTAGAGCGACGTGCTGGTGTCCGCGTACGCCGCGCGATCGCGTTCGGTCGTCGCGACGAACACCACGCCGTCGCCGTCCGGCGTCCACGCGGCCGAAAGGCTCTGCCCAGCATCCGAGAGCCGTCCCGCAAAGCCGCGTTTCGCGACGAGTTGAGACCCAGCCAGAATGTCCCGCGCCACGGCTCCGGCGCGCGCCTCCTGGACGAAGAGCGAGGGCCGACGGTCATCCAGCCACTGATCCCAGTAACGGATCGGGAAACCGTCATAGACCCGCGCGGTCCATGGTCGATCCTTGCGCTCCTTCGCAGCACGCTGGTTCGCCGCGTCATCCTTCGCGCCGGGGAACACGTCGCTCGAAAACAGCATGCGTTGCCCGTCCGGACTCCACTGCGGCCCGCGCGCTCCGGTGGAAAGCCGCGTGATGCGCTCCGCCTCGCCGCCCGCTTCAAGATTCAACACATACACCTGCGGCGCCTCATCGCCCTCTCGCTTCGCCGAGAAGGCCAGTCGGCTCCCGTCCGGACTCCACGCCGCCCCGGACTCCGCGCCGCGACTGTGCGTCAACCGCCGCGGCGGGGAAGTCCCGTCGGTCGCCGCCAGCCACAGGTCACTCGCCTGCTCCTTCGAATCGTACGCGGGCTCCGTCACCGAAAAGACCACGCGCGTGCCATCCGGACTCAGCACCGGCGCCCCCACCCGCTTCATCAGCCACACGTCTTCATGCGTGATGGCACGAGGCGCCGCCGCCGGAGTCGCCGGCGCTGCCGCGAACGCCACGAAGCCCATCAGGACAAACCTCACGCTCAGCAATAAACGATTCATGACGAGGAGCCTACGCATCCCTCGCCATTCCGCCACTCCGGTCGGCACTTATCGTTAAGTCCGTGCCTTCTCCTCGTGGCGACCGTCCGCCCGCTTCACGAGACGGCCTTCGAGCTCGAGGCGCAGGATCACCGCCATCGTCCGCTCCGCCGACCAGCCCAATCCGAACGACACGTCCTCGGTCGCGAGGATCGCACCGCCGCGAAAGAGTTCGAGCACCGCCGCCTCGCGCGGCGAAGCCGCCAGCGGCCGCGCGCCGTGCGTGGCGGTGTCGCCGTGGTCGGGGCTTTCGAGCCGCC
>CAZEJZ010000537.1:0-2524 GCA_964512415.1 uncultured Opitutaceae bacterium | reverse complement strand
CGCGTGCGCGTCGGCGAACCGGGTCCGCTCGTCGCCTCGCTCGGGGCGATCGCCACGCCGCGAGCCTTCGGTATTCTCAAGGAACACAAGACTCCGGTCACTCCCGCGGTGCTCCGCGCCCGGCTCGACGCCGCAGCGCACCAGCCGACCACCGTCGCTTCCGCGATGTACCGCGAACTCGCCGCCGACCGCTCCGCCCCCGACGCGATCCGGCAGCGCGCCTTCCGCTCCCTGCTGAGCGTCGCGCCCAACGAGGCGACCGCTCTGATCCTCGAGGCACTCCGCGGTGCCGAGGCCTCCCGTCGTCAGGTGGCACTCGAGGCCATTGCCGACCTCAAGGACGCGAATGCGCTCGCCGCACTGACTCAGGCGCTTCCCGGGCTCGATGCGTCCACCCAGGCCTCCGTGATCGCGGCCTTCGGCCGCCGCGGGGACGCGGCTGCGGTGCCCGCGATCCTGAAGGCATCGGAACAGGCCGCCCCCGAGCCACGCCTCGCCGCGATCGAGTCCCTCGGCGCCCTGCCGGGCGGCCCGGAGTCGGTCCGTCGCTTGACCGACCTCCTCCTTGCCGGCGGCGCCGACGCCAAAGCCGCAAGCCAGAGTCTGTCAATCCTCCGCGGCGCGGGGGTCAGCGAGACGATCGCGGCCGGTGCCCGCACGGGTGATCCAGCCCGGCGCGCCGTCCTGATCCGGCAGCTCGGACTCCGCGGCACGGCCTCCGAGTTGGCCTTCCTCCTGAGTCTCCACGCCGACCCGGCACTGCCCGTCCGCCTCGCCGCCTTGGAAGCACTGGACATTCTCGCCACGCTCGAGCACGAACGCGCCTTGATCACGTGGGCGACCGCGGCGACCGATCCGTCGGAGCGCAACCGCGCCGTGCGCACCTACCTCGCCACGGCCCTGCGGGCCCCCGACACGCTCGATCGCACGCGCCTGCTGGTCAGCGAGCTCGACCGCGATGATCCCGCGACGCAGCTCCTTTTCCTTCCGGCCCTGCCCCGACTGGCCAATCCGGATACGGTGGCGCTCGGCGGGCGTCTCGCTCGATCTGCCAACCCCGAAGTCGCCGAGGCCGCGCTCGCCGCGCTCTCGCGCTGGCCCAACAGCGCTGCCGGCTCCGTCCTCGTCGGCCTCGCCGAGGAACGTCCGGCGGTGCGGGCCCGCGCCAGCGACGCGGCGACTCGCCTGTTCGAACGCGATGTGGGAGCTCCCGGCGCCGAGCGCATCGACGACCTCGCCCGGCTGCTGTCGCTTTCCTCCGACCCGGCCCTGCTCCGCCGTCAGCTGCTCCTCCTCAGCCGCGCCGCGAACGTGCGCGCTCTGGCCGCGACGGAGCGAGTGCAGGCGAACCCCGCGGTCGCGCCGGACGTCGAAGAGACCTTGCTGGCGATTCGCTCGAATCTCGCCGGCGCACCCGCGCTGAGCGCTTCCGACCGCGTCGACCACCTCGCACGCATGCTCGACGGGCAGCCGCAGACGGCGTGGAGTGTCCGCTCGGACCGGGAATCTTGGTTGCAGGTCGATTTCCACTCCGTTCGTCCCATCCGCCGACTCACGCTGGACCGCGGAAACCTCCGCAATGACTTCCCGGAGCGCTACGAGGTGTTCGTGACCAACAACCCCGCGGAACCCGGCGCGGCCCGCGTGACTGGCGAGGGTTCGCGTGACCAATCCGCCATCGAACTCCCGGCCGGCGTCCGCGGACGCTTCCTCATCATCCGCAGCCGAGGCTCGCGCGAGGATGGCAAGTGGTCGGTGGCCGAACTGCGCGTCGACTAGACACTCCCCTCGGGCGGCGGTGTCCGCGCCCCGCCACACGTCGCTTTGCCTCGCCGCGTCTCGCCGTGATGCGTTGCCGTACGGGGCCATGCACCAACATTGCGCTTCCTCCGCGCGCGTTGGGCTGGCAAGGTAGAGGGGCTTCCGGTGCCCCCACCCCGCCATGACCCTTTCCCCGGTCGACTGGATCATCATCGTCGTTTACCTCGTCGGCTGCCTCGTCGCCGGTTTGTGGATGCGCCGCTACGTCCGCGGCGTGCAGGAGTTCGCCGTGGCGGGGCGGCACATGGATCTGAACCTCGGCATCGCCTCGCTGGCGGCCACCGAGCTCGGCCTCGTGACCATCATGTACGCGGCCCAACTCGGCTACGAGAAGGGCTTCGCTGGAGCGACGATCGGCGTCGTGATCTGGGGTGCGATGTGGCTGGTCGGCCGCACGGGCTTCGTGATCGTCCCGATGCGCAATGCCGGCGTGATGACGATCCCGGAACTCTTCGAGAAACGGTTCGGCACACGCGTGCGCTGGCTGGCCGGACTCTTCGTCGCGGTGGGAGGCCTGCTCAACATGGGCATCTTCCTCCGACTCGGCGGCGAGTTCCTCGTGCATGCCACCGGACTGCCGCCCGGGCAGCTGGAATGGGTCATGACGGCTCTCCTCGGGCTGGTGCTGCTCTACACCATGCTGGGCGGGATGCTCTCCGTGCTGGTGACGGACTACCTGCAATTCCTCGTGATGGGCGTGGGC
>CAZEJZ010000536.1:0-2527 GCA_964512415.1 uncultured Opitutaceae bacterium | reverse complement strand
GCTCGGCCAAGACGCGTTCGGCCGCGGCGGGCCGGGGCCCGCAGTGCCGGTACCCGCGGTGCCGGTGCAGCATCATCCCCCGAAGGCGAAGCGCGTCGTGCAGTTCTTCATGGCGGGCGCCGCCAGTCATCTCGACCTCTTTGACTACAAGCCTGAACTGGTAAAACGGCACGGCCAGCCGAGCGACTTCGGCGAACCCGTCGAAGCGTTCCAGGACGGGCTCGGTCCGTGGTTGCGCCCAGTTTGGGACTTCAAGCCCCATGGTCAGTGTGGAAAGATGCTCGGTGAAATCGTCGCGCCCCTCGGCGAGGTGGTCGATGACCTGGCGTTCATTCACAACATGGTCAGCAAGTCGGGCGTGCACTCCAACGGCACGCTGCTGCAGACGACGGGTTTCCAGCTGCCGGGCTTTCCCGGCGCCGGCTGCTGGGTGAGTTACGGGCTCGGCAGCCTCAACGACAACCTGCCGACCTTCGTCGTGCTGCCGGACCATCGCGGGCTCGCCTCGAACGGAGTGAAAAACTGGGACGCCGCGTTCCTGCCCGCGCAGCACAGCGGCACGGTGATTTATCCCGGGTGGGAGTCACCCATCGCGGACCTGCACCCGCATCGCGCCGCCGACTACGTCGACGCCGCCAGCGAATCCGCGGCCCGGGAGCTTCTCGCGACGTGGAACCGCGGGCACGCCGTGCCGCGAGCGACCGATGAGCGGCTCGAGGCGCGGATCCGCAGCTATGAACTCGCCGCCCGGATGCAGCTGTCCGCGCCCGAGGCCCTGAATTTGAAGGCGGAGCCGGCGCACGTGCTGAAGCTTTACGGGCTCGAGCAAGGAGCGCAGACTTGGGAGAAGGACATCAACGCCGCCGAGGAGACGTATTATTTCGCCCAGAAATGCCTCACCGCGCGCCGGCTGCTTGAGCGCGGCGTGCGTTACGTCCAAGTTTGGAGCGGGAATGACAACAGCTACCCCCGCCGCAACTGGGACTCGCACGAGAACCTTGAGCGGGACCACGGTCCGCTGGCCCTCGGCATGGCCCGCGGTTGCGCGGCGTTCATCAAGGATCTCAAGCAGCGCGGGCTGTTCGAGGACACGGTGATTCTCTGGACGACTGAGTTTGGCCGGATGCCGTCGTCGCAGGGCGGGCGCGGCCGCGACCACAACCCGTACGTCTTCACGAACTGGCTCGCCGGCGGCGGGATCCGAGGCGGCATCACGGTGGGGGAGAGCGACCAGTGGGGCTACAAGCCGCTCGACCGGCGGAATCCCACCGAAGTGTACGACGTGCACGCGACGATCCTGCACCTCCTCGGCATCGACCACACGCGCCTCACCGTCCGCCATGGAGGCATCGATCGCCGCCTGACGGACGTCCACGGCCACGTGCTGCACAAGCTGCTCGCCTGACGGCGTCGCCGGGAGAGGCGGGTCGATTGCCCGTCACGCCGGTCAGTGCGCGGTACGCCGGAAACTCACACGGTCATTGGGCCAGTAAACGGGAGCACGCCCAGGAACCCGGCCCCAGACGGGGACAGCGGCCGTCGGCAGGTTCGCTCAACCGGGCGCAGTCTCGTGCGTAATTCCGATTCGGAGAGGAACTTTTTCCGGCGCGTTCGGACCCATAACCGATGAGTTTCCATTTCGAGGAGAGGGGGGTGGCGGGGCGGGAGATGAGGGACCGAGCGAAGGGGCGGCGGCCGAGCGGCGCGGCGGCCCGGTGGAGCGTTCTGGGGCTTGTGCTTTTGGCCGCGGCTGCGACCGGGTTGACCGCGGCCGAACCGGAGCCGGCCAACCCGGCCTCGCGACCGGTGGTGACCGGTCCGGTCGTCGAAGCGGCCGCCGTCGCCGTGACGGAGAAGCCCCTGCGAGCGTGGCTGGGCGTGAACTTTAACCCGCTTGAGTCCCGCGAGAAAGGCTGGAAGGTGACGGGCATCCTCGACGATGCGCCGGCCAGCCGGGCGGGCATCCGCGAAGGCGATGTGATCACCGCGATTGACGGCACGTCGGTGGTCGGGGTGGAGACGGACGGATTCACGGATCTGATGCGTGGCAAGGTCGGACAGACGAAGCGCCTCACCCTCGCGAAGGCCGCGACGGGCAAGTCGGTCACGGTGGACGTTCAGCCCAAATACATGAACGCAGCCGAGCTGGCAGCCTGGCGAGCGCAGCGGATCGCCCTCCTGCCGGTCAAGATACTGAAGCTGCCGTTCGCGCTCTTTGGGACCAAACCCTCACCGCCGGCGGAGAATCCCGCGGCCGGAGCAATCGAGACGGAGATCCCGCTGCCGTGATGCGAGCGACCGCACGGCAACCGGTGCCGCGGCGTGCGGTGCGGTCGTGGAACCGTTCCCCACTGAGTCCGAGCAGGGCGGAGGCTCCTTACACCCGATGAACCGCGGTACGAATCTGCGGCGGGCGCTTCCGGCAAACGCTGCGCGGGTTGTCTCCGGTGGAGGCTGACCCCTGGCATCAGGTTCGGGGTCAATCGGCGATCGGGGGGCGCCGCACGGCGGAGTCCGGGAAGACGAC
>CAZEJZ010000535.1:0-2534 GCA_964512415.1 uncultured Opitutaceae bacterium | reverse complement strand
GTGCGCGTCGCGCCCGAGCGCACCGGGTGGACCTACGGCGTCGGCGAACCCGTGACGTTCCTCGTGTCCGTCGTCGCCGACCAACAGCCCGTCGAGGGGGTCAGCGTGACCTACCGCGTTGGCCCGGAAATGCTTGAGGCAACCCCGCAGACCGCCGCCGTGCCCGCGGGCGGCCTCCGGATCAGCGGTGGCAGCCTCGACCAACCAGGCTTCATCCGCTGCGTGGTCAACGCCACAGTCGCGGGCCGCTCCTACCGCGGCGTCGCCACCGCCGGCGTCGCGCCGGAGCGGATTCAGCCGACGCAGACCGAGCCGGCGGACTTCGATGCCTTCTGGACCGCGCAGAAGGCGCAGCTCGCGGAGATTCCCCTCGACGCACGGCTCACCCCGCAGCCCGACCTGTCGACGTCCAAGGTCGAGGTGTTCCACGTCAGCCTGCAGAACGTCGGCCCGAACCGAGGATCCGTCAGCCGCATCTACGGCATCCTCTGCGTGCCCCGCGGCCCGGGCCCGTTCCCGGCGATGCTCAACGTCCCCGGCGCCGGGGTCCGGCCCTACCGCGGCCTCGTCGACCTCGCGGAGCGGGGCTTCATCACCCTGCAAATCGGCATCCACGGGATTCCCGTCAACCTCCCGCAGGAGCTGTACGACCAACTCGGCGCCTCCGCGCTGAATGGATACAACGTGTACAATCTGGATTCGCGCGAGCGCTACTACTACCGCCGCGTCTATCTGGGCTGCATCCGCGCGAATGACTACCTGGTCTCCCATCCCGCGTGGGACCGCCGCACGCTGATCGTGATCGGCGGAAGTCAGGGCGGGCAGCTTTCCATCACCACCGCGGCGCTCGATTCGCGGGTCACCGCCCTCGCCGCGAACTATCCCGCCTACGCCGACGTGACCGGCTACCTCCACGGTCGGGCCGGCGGCTGGCCGCACATGATGCGGCCGGAAGGCGGCGCGCCGTCCCTGCACGCCACGCCGGCCAAGCTGGCCACCACGGCCTACTACGACGCGGTGAACTTCGCCCGCCGCCTCCGCGTCCCGGGATTCTACTCGTGGGGCTACAACGACGAGACCTGCCCGCCGACCTCGCTCTACGCCGCCTACAACGTCATCACCGCCCCGAAGCGACTGCTCCTCGCGATCGAAACCGGGCACAACGTCACGCCGGAACAGACCCAGGCGATCCAGCAATGGGTCCTGGCCCAAGGCGGTCTGAAGTAAGCCGACCCGAAGGCGCCCGGCGTCCGCGTCCCTCCGCGTCCCGCGATCCCTCCGCCGTCCCACTCTCCCCGCCACGCGACCTTCGCGGGTCCATCCTCCCCGCCACTCCGACCTTCACCGCCATGTCCCTCACCCGCACCCGCCTGGAAACGCTTCGCGAAACCTACCGCCACGGGCTCCTGGAGAGCACGATCCCGTTCTGGCTGCGCCACGGCGCCGACCGCGAACACGGCGGCGTGATCACGGCGCTGGCCGAGGACGGGACGATCATCGACACCGACAAAGGGGTGTGGCTCCAGGGCCGCGCCGCGTGGATGTTCGCCACCCTGCACCGCACGATCTCCCCCGATCCCGCGTGGCTGGAGATGTCGCGGAGCTGCCTGCAGTTCATCCGTGACCACTGCCGCGGCCCCGGCGGGAAGCTCTACTTCACCGTGACCCGCGAAGGCCGCCCGCTGCGCATGCGCCGCTACGTCTACAGCGAGTGCTTCGCGACCATCGCCGCCGCCGCCTACTCCGTCGCCACCGGCGACGAAGCCGCCCGCGCCGAGGCGCTGGCATTCTTCGACACCTACCTCCACCACAGTTTCACCCCAGGGGTCATGCCGCCAAAGGTGGACCCGCAGACGCGGCCGATGAAGGGCGTGGCCCCGCTGATGATCGCGATCGTCACGGCGCAGGAGGTGCGCTCCCTCCTCGGCGACGTCCGCGTGCGCGGCCGCTCCTGCACCGAGTGGATCGATGCCTCGATCGCGGAGATCGAGCGGGACTTCTACAAGCCGGACCTCGGCGCGCTGATGGAGGTCGTCGCTCCGGACGGAAGCATCGTCGACCACTTCGACGGTCGGACCCTCAACCCGGGCCACGCGATCGAGTGCGCCTGGTTCATCCTGCACGAGGCGAAGCTGCGCGGAAACGACGCGCGGCTGCGCCGGCTCGGCCTCGCGATTCTGGACTGCATGTGGGCGCGCGGCTGGGACCGCGAATTCGGCGGCCTGCTCTACTTCACCGATCTCCGCGGCCTGCCGGTGCAGGAATACTGGGCGGAGATGAAGTTCTGGTGGCCCCACAACGAGGCCGAAATCGCCACGCTGCTCGCCTACCAGCTCACGGGCGACGCCAAGTACGCGGCCTGGCACGAACTCGTGCACACGTGGTCGCACCGCGTCTTCGCCGATCCGGTGCACGGTGAGTGGTTCGGCTACGCCCACCGCGACGGCCGGATCTCCACCCGGCTCAAGGGCAACCTCTGGAAGGGCTGCTTCCACCTCCCGCGCATGCAGTGGTACTGCCTGCGCCTGACGGAC
>CAZEJZ010000534.1:0-2559 GCA_964512415.1 uncultured Opitutaceae bacterium | reverse complement strand
CCATTACTCGTATCATCCGGCGGTCGAAACCACCGTCAACCCAAAATCACCCATGCACAGCCTCGAGACTCCCCGCATCGCCTCCGTGCTCGCCGACCTCCACCACCGCGCCTCCCACGACTGGCGGGTCTTCCTCCGCGCGTTCCCATCCGTCATCGGCGGCGCCCTCCGCGGCCGCGATGCGATGGAATCCGCCAAGCCCCACTTGAAGGACGCCTTCATCCCGATCAGCCCGGCCCAGGGGCTCGCCCTCTACCAGTTCGCGCGGGCCCGGCGCGCCCGGCACATCGTCGAGTTCGGCGCCTCGTTCGGGATTTCCACGATCTACCTCGCCGCCGCCGTCCGCGACAACGGAGGCGGCCGGGTCATCACCACCGAGATCGAACCAGGCAAGATCAGCCGCGCCCGCGAACACTGGCGGCGCGCCGGCGTCGATCCGGAAATCCAGCTGCTCGAGGGCGACGCCCTGCAGACCCTCCGCGTCGTCAGCCAACCCATCGACCTGCTCTTTCTCGACGGATGGAAGGACGCGTGCCTGCCGGTCCTCCAGTTGCTCGAACCCCACCTCGCTCCAGGAGCCTGCGTCTTGTGCGACGACATCAAGGGCTTCCGCAAGACCCTCAAACCCTACGTCACTCACGTCCGCAGCCGTCCGCTCACCTACGTGTCCATGGAACTGCCCTTGGGCGATGGTCTGGAGTTCACCGTGGTCGTGTAGCGCGGCCCGTCGCTGACCTCGCCTTTCACCGCCCGCCGCTTCGCCAACCGCACCCCCGTCCGCCCCACCCTTGCCTCCCGTCCTCCGCCCGGCTTGAGTCCCGCCGTCCGGATGCGAACGCCCTCCCTTCCGCCCCGCCTTCTTCGCCGCCCGCTCGGAGTCCTCTCATCCGCCTGCGGCTGGGCGCTCGCAGCCGCCAAACGCCCCGCATGCTCCTGACCGCCCTTCACGTCTTCCCCGTGAAATCCCTGCAGGGGTTTTCCGCGCCGTCCATCCGGGTCGATCACCGGGGACTCGCCGGGGACCGCCGCTTCCTCGTCGTCGATGCCGCTTCCGGCGAATTCCTGACGCAGCGCGCCGTGCCCGCCATGACGCAGTTGACGTGCCGGCTCGAGGGCGAGGGCACGCTCGTCCTGCACCACGCGTCCGGCCACTCCGTCCCCGTCGCCGTGCCATCCGCCTCCGCCCCACACCGCACCGTGCGCATCTGGCGGGATCTCGTCACCGCCACCGATGCCGGCGACGAGGCCGCCGCGTTCCTGTCGTCATTCCTCGACGCCAAGGTCCGCCTGGTCCACGCGGGGGAGGGCTACCAACGCACGCTGGTTCCACCGCTCGGATCGCCCGACGCCGGCCACGATGCGCTGGGCTTCGTCGACGCGGCTCCCGTGCTCATCACCAGCGAGGCTTCCCTCGACGCCCTGAACGAGCGCCTGCTCCAACGCGGGGCTCCACCCGTGCCCATGGACCGTTTCCGACCCAGCCTCGTCCTCCGCGATTGCCCTCCGTTCGCCGAGGATTCACTGCAACGCTTCCGCATCGGCAACGTGATGTTTCACTCCGCCGGCCCCTGCGCCCGGTGCACCGTGATCACCACCGACCAAGTCACCGGGGAGCGGCAACCCGAGGTGCTCTCCACCCTCGCCGAGTTCCGCCGCGATCCGCAAAAGCCGACCAAGGTCAACTTCGGCATCTACGCGGTCATCACGTCATCCCCAGGCCTCTGCTCGGTCGGAGATCCTCTGATTCCGATCGACTGAGGCCATCGGACCGGGCTGCGCCGATCACTGCCGCCGCACCACCCGCTCCCGGGTGAACTGCAGCACCGCGGGCACACGGTCCCGCGGGGTCAGCACCAACTCGGTCGTCACCGAGGTCTCCCGCACCGACTCCGCCACGAACCGCACGCGGATCGTGCTCGCCTGCCGCGCAAAGCCCTGCGGCGTCACGTCGAGCTCGATGCGCCGGGGAGCACGTCCCACCGGCACGCCATCCACCACCACCACCGCTCCCGCCGGCTCCGACTCCACCCAGACCCATGCCTTCCCGTCCGGAGGTCGCTCGGGCAAGGGCAGCTCCGGCCGCACGACGACGCCCTCCGCGCGCACATCCGGCTCTGCGGCCTCCGGGGCTTTGACGTGAGTTTCTCCGGGCGCCGGCACGGGTTCCGACGGGGTCGGAGGCATCACCGGGGTCTCCGCGACCGGCGAAACCCCGGCACCCGCCGGACGCTTCACCCCGGTCGTCGCGCATCCGCCCAACGCCCACCCCACGCACAACGCGCACGCCGCCAGCCACCGTCGGCGCCTCCCCACCGGGACACCGCCGCCAGCCGCGCCGCGTTCAGGGAAAGCCGGGGCGGCCAGGAAAGAGTCACCGTGGGATCGAAAGGAAACCACGCCGCGACTCCGTCGAATTCAGCGGGACGCGTCAAGGCACCGCGCACCGATTTCGCTTTCCCCTTGGCGGGCTCGACGGAACGTCAAGAATCACCCCGGCCCCTCCCCCCCCCTGCCCCTCCAACACCCCCGCCCTATTTCCCAACCCCCTCTCCCCCCCCG
>CAZEJZ010000533.1:0-2570 GCA_964512415.1 uncultured Opitutaceae bacterium | reverse complement strand
GCACCGCGGGCCGCCGCGCGCGCACGATCAGGAAGTACGGTGCGACCTCGCCGTCGCGGAGCGTCGGACGCTCGGCGACGGCGGCGGCGGACGGGCGCGGCTCGGCGCAGCGCTCGATCACGAGGCCTGCGTCGACCAGCAGGTTCATCCACTCGGCGAGCGTCCGGTGGAAGCGCGGGATCCGGAATTCCCCGTACGTGCGCCGGAGCGACTCCGGCACGCTCCCGAAGGTCCAGATGTCAACCCGTCCATCGGCATCGAGGAAGTAGTCGCTGACCTCGATCGCCGTGGCATCGCCGGCCTCGTCGCGCACCACCCGCCGGTGGGGTGGATTGAAGCACGGGTGCAGGATGGAGAACTGGAGGAAACCACCGGGCCGGAGGACCCGCACGACCTCCCGCAGCACGACCTCCAGCTCAGGAATATCGTGCAGGCTCATGAACCCCGTGACAAAATCGAAGACCCGATCGGGGAACGGCAGATGGACCGCGCTGGCGGTGACGTAGCTGATGCCCAGCGGGGCGCGGGCCTCCTCGGCCTCGGCGTGCCGGATGAACGTCGGCGCGATGTCGAGCCCGGTCATGAGCGCGCCCTGCCGTGCGAGGAGGCGCGTGTGGTGTCCCTCGCCGCAGCCGAGATCGAGTCCGGCGAGACCGGCGACCGGCGGGAGCAGCGCGAAGAAACCGGGTGTGTTGACCTGATCGCGGAACACGTCGTGTCCCGCGCGGGAAAGCTGCGTCCACGCTTCCGCGTTGCGTTCCCAGGAGGCGCCGGCTTCGGAGTGATTCATCGGCAATCAGATCGGGCCGGATCAGGACGGCCCGGACGCGGTCAGGCTCATGCGGAGGCGAGCCTGACCCAGCCGGCGCGCCTCAGAGCTGCGCGAGGATGCGGTTGAACGTCGCGCTCGGACGGAGGGCGGCGGACGCCTTGGCATCGTCGGGCCGGTAGTAGCCGCCGAGGTCGACCGGCTTGCCCTGCACGGCGATGAGTTCGGTGACGATCTGCTTCTCGCTGGCGCCCAGCGCGGCGGCGATCGGCGTGAAGATGGACTTGAGCTTCGCGTCGTTGGTTTGGGCGGCGAGCGCCTCGGCCCAGTAGAGCGCGAGGTAGAAGTGGCTGCCCCGATTGTCGATGCCGGCGCCGACCTTGCGGGCGGGCGACTTGTCGTTCTCGAGGAAGCGACCGTTGGCCTGGTCGAGCGTGTCGGCAAGGACGCGGGCGGCGCCGTGCGTCTGCGTGATGGCGAGATGCTCGAACGACGCGGCGAGGGCGAAGAACTCGCCGAGGCTGTCCCAGCGGAGGAAGTTTTCCTCGGTGAACTGCTGGACGTGCTTCGGGGCGGAGCCGCCG
The DNA here is from genome assembly GCA_964512415.1 of uncultured Opitutaceae bacterium. Classification (GTDB taxonomy): domain Bacteria; phylum Verrucomicrobiota; class Verrucomicrobiia; order Opitutales; family Opitutaceae; genus UBA6669. Next base: position 1,217 of record CAZEJZ010000533.1, on the reverse strand, counting down.
GCACCGGTCTCGAAGAGCCCGCCGCCGTTCATCAGCGGGACGATGGACAGCATCTTGGCGCTCGTGCCGACCTCGAGGATCGGGAACAAGTCGGTGAGATAATCGCGGAGCACGTTACCCGTGACGGAGATGGTGTCCTGTCCGGCGCGCAGACGCTCCAGCGTGTGGCGGCAGGCGGCGGCGGGAGCGAGGATGCGCAGATCAAGCCCGGTGGAGTCGTGCTGCTTCAGGTACGTGTTGACCTTGGCGATCACCTGCGCGTCGTGGGCGCGCGCGGCGTCGAGCCAGAACACGGCCGGCGTCTGCGAGAGACGGGCGCGGTTCACGGCCAGCTTCACCCAGTCCTGGATTGGGGCGTCCTTCGTCTGGCAGGCGCGCCAGATGTCGCCGGACTCGACGGAGTGGGAGAGCAGCACCTCGGGCTGGAAACCGGTGGCGCTGGCCTCGTCGGCGGGCAGGGTGACCACCCGGATGGTGCCGTCGCCCGGGGCGGTGAACGTTTTGTTGTGGGAGCCGTATTCCTCAGCGGCTTGGGCCATCAGACCCACGTTCGGGACCGTGCCCATGGTGCGCGGATCGAAGGCGCCGTGCTCGCGGCAGAAATCGATGACCGTCTGGTAGACGCCCGCGTAGCTGCGGTCAGGGATGAGGGCGAGCGTGTCCTCGAGCTTGCCGGCGGCGTTCCACATCTGGCCGGAGGAACGGATCATCGCCGGCATGGACGCGTCGACGATCACGTCGCTCGGCACGTGCAGATTGGTGATGCCCTTGTCGGAGTTGACCATCGCGAGGGCGGGGCCCTTCGCCTGCGTGGCCTGGAGGTCGGCCTCGATCGCGGCGCGCGTCTCGGCCGGGAGAGCTTGGATCTTGGCGATGAGATCGCCGAGGCCATTGTTCAGGTCGACGTTGAGCGGCGCGAGGGTGGCGGCGTGCTTGGCGAGGACATCCTTGAAGTAAACGCGGACCGCGTGGCCGAAGAGGATGGGGTCGGAGACCTTCATCATCGTCGCCTTGAGATGGAGCGACAGCAGCAGCCCCTCGCGGCGGGCGCGGTCGACCTGCGCCTCGTAGAAGGCGAGCAGGGCGCGGCGGCGCATGACGGTGGCGTCGAGGATTTCGCCAGCCTTGAGGGACGTCTTGTCCTTGAGGACGACCGGAGTACCGTTTCCGGCGGGGACGATCTCGATCCGCACGGCGACGGCCTTGGCGACGGTGAC
>CAZEJZ010000532.1:0-2578 GCA_964512415.1 uncultured Opitutaceae bacterium | reverse complement strand
GGCGATGATGGCGGCGCCGCGCTTGCCGACCGTTTCGCAGAACGGACCCTGCAGCCAGGGCAGATCGTTGATCACCTCGGTGGCCGGACGTCCGCCGATCGACGCGTGGGCGAAGGCCGGGAACATGGTCGGGCTGTGGTTCCCGTAGATGAAGATGTCCTTCACGGCGGTCAGGTCGACCCCGGCCTTCTTGGCCAGTTGCGTCTGGGCGCGATTCTGGTCGAGACGCACCATGGCGGTGAAGCGCTCGGCGGGCAGGCGCTTGGCCTGGCTGGCGGCGATCATGCAGTTCGTGTTCGCGGGATTGCCGACCACGCAGATCCGGGCGTCGGCGGCGGCGACCGCGTCAATGACTTGTCCCTGTCCAATGAAGATGCGACCGTTGTCCTTCAGGAGGTCGGCGCGTTCCATCCCGGGCCCGCGCGGCTTGGCACCGACCAGCAGGCACCAATTCGCGTCCTTGAAGCCGACCGCGGGGTCGGACGTCTGGACGATGCCCTTGAGCAGGGGGAAGGCGCAGTCGTCGAGCTCCATGGCGACGCCCTCGAGGGCCTTCAGCGCCTTCTCGATCGGCGCCTCGAGCAGTTGGAGGATGACGGGCTGGTCGGGACCGAACATCGCGCCTGACGCGATGCGGAACAGGAGGGAGTAGCCGATCTGGCCGGCTGCGCCGGTGACGGCGACGCGGAGCGGAGTTTTCATGGGAGGAAGGAGCGGGGGTCGGGGGAAGGAATGAGGAAGAGGAGTGAGCCGCGCGAGCCTGCGCTGACGCGGCGCGACGATCAGCGGAAACGCGGCGCGAGGCCGGCGTGGAGTTCGCGGATGAGCGCCTCGGTGGTGGCCCAGCCGATGCAGCCATCAGTGATGCTGACGCCGTAGCGAAGCTTGTCCTTGGGCTGCGGGAAGGGCTGGGAACCGGCCTCGAGGTTGCTTTCCACCATGGCGCCCATGATCGACTGGTTGCCGGCGGAAATCTGCGCCAGCAGGGCGCGTAGCACCTCGGGCTGGCGCTCGGGTTGCTTGGCGGAATTGTCGTGGGAGCAGTCGACCAAGATCGACTTGGGCAGGCCCGCCTTGGCCAGGATGGCCTCGGTCTGGGCGATCGCCTCGGGCGAGTAGTTCGGGCCGGATGCTCCGCCGCGGAGGACGATGTGGCAGCCCGGGTTGCCGCGGGTGACGACGGCGGAGGCGGCGCCGTCGAGGTTGATGCCGAGGAACGTCTGCGGCTGGGAGGCGGCCTTGATGGCGTTGATCGCCGTCTGGATGGAGCCGTCGGTGCCGTTCTTGAAGCCCAGCGGCATTGACAGCCCCGAAGCCATTTGGCGGTGCGTTTGCGACTCCGTGGTGCGGGCACCGATTGCACCCCAGCACACGAGATCCGCGACGTACTGCGGGGTGATCGGGTCGAGGAATTCCGTCGCCGTCGGCAGCCCGAGATCCAGTACCTCCCGCAGGAAGGCACGGCCCGAGCGGAGACCCGACGCGATGTCATGCGATCCATCGAGATGGGGATCCATCACCAACCCCTTCCAACCCACCGTCGTGCGCGGCTTCTCGAAGTACACCCGCATTACCACCATCACCCGATCCTGAACCTCCCGGGCCAGCGCAGCGAGGCGGCGGGCGTACTCCCGGCCGGCCTGCGTGTCGTGGATCGAGCAGGGCCCGATGATCAGCAGGAAGCGCTTGTCGTCCGTGAATATGAGCCGCCGGATCTCCTCGCGCGCCTGGGTGATGAAGGCGGCTTGGGACTCTGACTTGGGCAGTTCGCGCAGCAACTCGGCCGGGGAGGGCAGGGCGCGCGTCTCGACGACATTGATGTCCGAGGTCTGGTGCATGAAAGAGTCAGCCTGCCCCAGCCGAGGCGCTTGGCGCAAGCCTGCGCCTGCGGTCACCCGAAGTCACCACCTCGGCACCGAGAGCCCGGTCTCGCCCCGCCTCCCCAGACGGACCGCCGTTGCCGAAAAAAGAGTTGGCCGGTCGCCTACCCCTAAGCGACCGGCCATTTTCTTGCTTGGTTACCCCAAAACTCCCGCTAGGCGGGAGAAGCGAAAAGGTGATTGCTGAAATCATCAGTCAGGAAAGGCTGTTCGTCAACTGACCCGCGCCGGTGGGTGATTATCTGCTTAAAATCATGAAAATGAGAGTTTTGAATCAACAATGAAGACCGGATTTGCCGGGCTCCATCGTTTTTCGCCGGCGGGGTGGCTGCAGGTCACGGGGGAGGACGTGGTGGCCTTCCTGCAGGGGCAGTGTTCGCAGGACCTTGCGGCTCTGGCGGTGGGGCGAGGGGCTTACGGGCTTTGGCTGACCCAGAAGGGCCGGGTGGAGGCGGACAGTCTCGTGCTCCGGGTGGCGGAGTGGGAGTATTGGCTCCTGAGCGAGGGGGTGGCCGGGGCGTCGCTCCGCGAGCGACTGGAGCGCTTCATCATTGCCGATGACGTGACCATCACGGATGCGACGGCCGCGGTGGAGGCGTGGTGGAGGGTGGCGCCGGAGGATGCGCGGGGCGAGAGCCTCGGGGGCGGGCGGTTGGCCGCGGGGGAAGTCCGTTCCTGGGCTGGCGGATGGCTGTTCC
>CAZEJZ010000531.1:0-2593 GCA_964512415.1 uncultured Opitutaceae bacterium | reverse complement strand
CGGCGTTTGGCGTGAAGTGGATGTCGGCCACCAGCGGAACCCGGCTGAACCCGGCCCTGGAAAACTCGGCCCGGATCTCGCGGAGGCAGCGCGCGGCGGCGACGTTGGGGGCGGTGACGCGCACGATCTCGCAGCCGACCTCGGCGAGCGCGATCGCCTGGCGCACCGTGGCGGCGACATCCTGCGTGTCGCTCGTCGTCATCGACTGAACGCGGATGGGATTGTTACCTCCCATGCCCACTTCGCCGGCACGCACCTCGAGGGAGCGGCGGCGAATCGATTGGAAACGGGACGTGCAGTAGCTCATGGACAGCGAGTGAGGCTGGACGCGTCGCTCAGCGGGACGGGGCGGACACCGGGGCCTTTTCGGCCGGGCGCAGATCCCGGGCGATGCGGCGTACGTCGAAGAAGCTGACGTAGAGAATCATCGTGAAGAGCAGGACGACGAAGACGCTCTGGGTCGCGGCGATGAAGTTGGCGGGCAACGCCCGCCCGCGGATGCGCCCGATCGTCGCGAAGAGCATGTGCCCGCCGTCGAGCACCGGGATTGGGAGCAGGTTGAAGACGGCGAGATTGATGTTCACGAGGATGGTGAACCAGAGCACGATTCGGATGTCGGCCTGCGCGGCGAGGTGGAAGACCCGGATGATGCCCACGGGGCCGCTCAGCTTCGAGATCCCGATGTCGGAGTGCGGATGCACGAGGCTCGACAGGGTGCGCCACGTCATCGCGAGGTGACCGGTAAACTGCCGCACCGGATTTTCGTGGATCAGGATGCTGTCCGTGGTGAGCGCCATGCCGAGGTCCGTGGCGTCACCGGGCTTGGCCGAGCGCGCGGGCAGCATCACGGATACCAGGGTGCCCGCGCGGCGCACCTGCAATTCGACGGGCTGCTCGGCCTTGGCTGTCAACTCGTCGATGTACGTCTGCACGTTGAGGACCGGCTTGCCGCCGATCGCGGCGATCCGGTCCAAGGGGCGCACCCCCGCCCGGGCCGCGCGGGAGTCGGCGGACACGCTGTGGACGATGAGTTCGTAGGCGGGGGCGATGCCGACGCGCCGCACGCGTTCGTCGCCGGCAAGGCGCGGGTAGACCGTGATCTCGCGAAGCGCGCCGTCGCGCTCGACGGTGAAGATCGCCTTGCGGCGACCGTCGAGGGCGAGCTCCGAGCCCGTCACGAGCGTCTGCATGAGTTCCTGCCAGTCGCTCACCGCGACGCCGTCGATCGCGCGGATCGTGTCGCCGATCTGCAGTCCGGCTTCGACGGCGGGGCTGGTGATGCGCGAGCCGTCCTCGAGCTCGATTGTCGGCGAAACGAATCCGATGCGCGTGGTGGCCTGCTCGGCGCTGGAGGGCTGTCCGATGAACCAAAGCAGCGTGGCGAGCGCGAACGCGAAGATCAGGTTGAAGACCGCGCCGGCGACCGAGACGATCATCTTGTCGGCGTAGCCGATGGGCGGCAGCGTCTCGGCGGGAGTGGTGGAGTCGCCCTCGACGCCCTTGAGGTCGGCGAGTTGCGGCAGGGCGACGTAGCCGCCGAGGGGAAACAGCGAAAGTCGATAGTCGACGCCATCGCGGCCCCGCCAACCGAAGACGCGCGGGCCGAACCCGATCGAGAACCGCTCCACCTTCAGGCCCCGGCGACGCGCGGCGAGGAAGTGTCCCAGTTCGTGGACGAAGATCGATCCGCCGAAGAAGAGGACGATGAGGAAGACGGCCCAGACGTTGGAAAACAGGGAGTGGAGCAAATCCATGGAGGCGCAGGCGGCGGTCAGGCGTGAAGAGTGGCGGCGATCTCCGCGCGGCGCCGGGCTTCGGCGTCGATCGCGAGCACGTCCTCGAGGGAGACGGGCACGCGGTGCGGAAATTCCTGCAACACCTGATCCACCACGCGGGAAATCGCAAGGAACGGCAGGCCCCGCTCGAGGAAGGCGGCCACCGCGACCTCGTTCGCGGCGTTGTAGACCGCGGGTGCGGACCGTCCGGCCTCCATCACGCGGCGCGCGAGGGTGAAGAGCGGGAAGCGCGCCTCATCGATTGGCCGGAACTCGAGCGCGAGGAACTTTTCCAGATCGAGCGCCGCGTCGGTCCCCGGCGCGAATTCCGGATGCAGGAGCGCGCGCTGGATCGGAAACGTCATGGACGGGGGGCTCAGCTGCGCGAGCATCGTGCCGTCCATGAACTCGACGAGGCAGTGCGCGATGCTCTGCGGGTGCAGCACCGCCTGGCACTGCTCGGGTCGCAGGCCGAAGAGGCACTGCGCCTCGATGAGTTCGAGTCCCTTGTTGGCCAGCGTGGCGGAGTCGACGGTGATCTTCGGCCCCATCGACCAGTTGGGATGCCGCAGCGCCTCCGCGGGAGTGACGCGGGCGAGCTGCTCCACGGGCCAGTCGCGGAACGCCCCGCCGCTCGCGGTCAGCACGATGCGTCGTACGGCGGCGTGGGGCTGGCGTTCGATGCACGGGGCGACCGCGGCGTGCTCGCTGTCGACCGGCAGGAGCCGTGCGCCCGAGGCTCGGGCCGCCGCCAGCACGACACTGCCCGCGCGCACGAGGAGTTCCTTGGAGGCGCGGGCGACGTCCTTGCCCGCGGC
>CAZEJZ010000530.1:0-2593 GCA_964512415.1 uncultured Opitutaceae bacterium | reverse complement strand
CTCCGGCTTGTGATCGAACAGGTCGATTTGCGACGGGCCCCCGTGCATGAACAGGTAGATGATCCGACGGGCGCGGGGCGCGATCCGCGCGACGGCGGACAGGTCGGGCGCACTGGCGGCGCTCGCGGAGCCGGGAAGCAGGGAGGCGAGGGCGGCGGATCCGATCCCGAGCGCGCTGCGCCCGAAGAACTGCCGCCGGGAGAGCAGCAGGTCGGCGGGTGGGGGATGGCGCGGGTCGAAGGTGGTCATGGCGGTAGGGGGGCGAGTTCAGCGTCGCGTGATCACCTCGTCGAGGTTGAGCACGGTCTGGGCGACCAGCGTCCATGCGGCCAATTCGGCGGCCGGGAGGGTGCGGCCGTGGGGGGCTTCGCCGATCCCGTTCAATTCCCGGGCGAGTGAAGGGTGATCGGTGAAACGCTTGAGCTGGCGTTCGAGGAGGCGCTCCAGCGTGGCGCGCTCGGTTTCAGAGGGGCCGCGACCGGTGGCGCGGGCAAAGAGAGCGTCCAGCCGCGATGCGGGGAGGCCGGCCCGTGACAGAACCGTGGCGGCGAGGACGCGGGCAGCCTCAACCTGGGCCTCGTCGTTGAGGAGCGCCAGCGCCTGAAGCGGGGTGTTCGTCCGCGGGCGGCGCAGCGTGCACGTTTCCCGCGTCGGAGAGTCGAACGCTTGAATCGACGGTGGAGGTGCGGTCCGTTTCCAGTAGGAATAGAGGCTCCGGCGCCAGCGGCCCTCGCCGGTGTCGGGCTCGTAGCTGAGTTCGCTGTTGTACGAGACCGCTTCCCAAATGCCGGGCGGCTGTGGCGGCCGCACCGGTGGGCCGCCGATCTTCCGAACCAGCAAGCCCGACACCGCCAGCGACTGGTCGCGGAGCATCTCGGCTGAGAGGCGGAAACGCGGCCCGCGGGCCAGCAGGCGGTTGGCCGGGTCACGCTGGAGTTTCTCCGGCGTGGGCACCGACGACTGGCGGTAGGTTGCGCTCGTAACGATCAATCGCAGCAGTTGCTTGGTGTTCCACCCGCTGTCCACGAAGCGCCGGGCGAGCCAGTCGAGAAGTTCAGGATGGCTGGGAAGGCTTCCCTGTGATCCAAAATCGCCGACGGTCTCCACCAGCCCCTCGCCGAAGCACTGCAGCCAGAGGCGATTCACGGTGACGCGCGCGGTGAGCGGGTGATCGGGCTGCACGAGCCACCGCGCCAGCGTGAGTCGGTTGGGTTGGGCTGCGGGCGGCAGCGGAGGCAGCACGGCAGGAACGCCCGGCTGCACACGCTCGGCCGGCTGGTCGTAGGCGCCGCGCCGGAGCACGTGGGTCGCCCGTTGCGGCGAACTTTCCTCCATGACCAGCGTGCGCGGGATCTGCGCACGCAGCGTTGCGAGATCCGCGCGCGCGCGGTCGAGCTGCTCGAGGCATTCGCGCTGCCGTGGGGTGCCCGCGATCTCCACGAAGCCACGCTGGGTGTAATCCCACTGCCGTGCATCTCGCTGGTCCGCGGCGATGCGCAGAACCCCGACCAGCCGTTCGGACCAGTACCAGGTCCGCACCTCCTCAGCGGTCGCAGCCTCCGGGAGGACGTGCAGTTCATCGAGGAGCCCGTGGAAGCGTTCGCCGCTGGCACTGACCCCGACATCGAGCGAACCGGTGGTCTCCGCGGTGCCGGAGAGCGCATCCTGCAGCACCTCCAGTGACACCGAGCGGCCGTCAACGAACAGCCGCAGGCCCGCAGCGCGGGCGGTGCCGTCGTAGGCGAGCACGAGATGGCTCCACTCCGCGCGCTGCAGGATCGGGACCGAGCGCACCCGGACCGCGTTGTCCGCGGGTGCGTCGGACAGGCTGATCTCCAGACGGCCCCGGCTCCAGCGCATGTCGAGTCCGCGCTGGTCCGTGCGCTTGCGGAGAATGCCGATGCTGGGTGCACCCGGGTTCACCCAGAAACCAATCGTCCATGGCTGGTCGGCACGGATCGGTAGGTCGGGCGAGAACTCCAAGTGCTGGGGACCATCCAGCAACAGAGCCTGGCCGACCACGCCTGCCTCGTGCCGTCGCGGTCCAATCAGCCGGGGATAACGGGCGGGGCCCTTCACTCCCTCCGTCGGTGCCTCGGCCGCGTCGTGGGCGAGGCTCCCTCGCACGGGGCCCGGGCGACGCGCCCGCTCGGCGATCTCCCACTGCGCGAGGCGCGCCGTCTCGGACTCCAGCGATTGGTGCAGCGCGGCCTCCGCCGCACGCATGCGAGTGTCCAGCTTGGCGAAGATGGGCCGTTGCGCGAGCGTCGGCACCTCCAGCACGGGCGGTGGGTCGTCCGGGTTGACGAGTCCCGCGTCCACGCCCGTGTTGAAGAAGGCGAAGAGCTGGTAGTACTCGCGCTGCGAAATCGGATCGTACTTGTGGTCGTGACCGCGCTCGACGCCTGGCTCGCCACGCATCCGGTCGCACCGTCCGAAGGCGCGGTGCGCGTGACGTGGGACGGACTAGAACTGCCGCTCGATGCGAGCGGCTGGGCGAACGTGCCGAGCGAGCGGCTCGCTTCGGGCGCGCACGCGCACGCGCTCGCGGTGGCGGTGACCGGCCCCGGAACGGTGTGGTGGTCCTGGGAGG
>CAZEJZ010000529.1:0-2595 GCA_964512415.1 uncultured Opitutaceae bacterium | reverse complement strand
CCGGCACTCGCTGGACGCCAAGCTGGGCAACGGCTGAGCGCCGTCACCTTCTTGCTCTAGGGGTAAGTCACGCGGGCGGGACCCCCGCCCCCGCTGACCAGCGACACGCGGTCCCCGGCGCGGAACTCCGGCGGCGTGGCCTGCGTCACGACGACGGTCCGGCCGCTGTCCAGACGCAGGTGCAGTTCCTGCCCGGGCTGGCGGGTCACCGCTTCCTCGACCGCCTGACCGGCAACCGCGCCCACGATGGCTCCACCCGCTTGGGCGAGCCCGCGGCCCGCCCCGTGACCCACCTCGCTCGCCGCCGCCGCCCCGACCGCACCTCCGCCCAAGGTCCCCAGCGCCGTGCGGCGCCCGGAAATGACCACTGGATCGGCCTTCACAATCACCCCGGACTCGACTGTTTGAACCTGACCCACGGAGCGCGGACCGACGACCCGCCGACTTGAGGGAAACGCACAGCCGGCGGCCAATGCACCCAGACCGAGGACCGCTGCGAGCACCCGGAGAACGCGAAGACCGGAACAGGAAAACACGGGGATCATGAGACGAGGAAAACGCCGACGTTTGGAGTGAAGGACCGACCAAGGAAGCCAAGCGTTTGGACCCCGGTCCGGGCAAGAAGTTCACGCTGAAATGCGCCGACGGCGGCTTGCGGCGGGGGGTTCGCGGACCGTACAGTCCTCTTCGCTCCTTCCCGAGCCAGCCGGCCCGGGCAACATCCCTCCCCATGGTCAACCAGCAGGACATCGCCCGGGAACTCGGTCTCTCCCAGACCGCGGTGTCGCTGGCCCTGCGCAACCATCCGTCGATCCCCGCCGCCACCGTCCGCACGGTCCGGTCCGCGGCGCGACGGCTCGGCTATCGGCCGAATCCGCTCGTCTCCGCCCTGATGGCGCAGCGCCGCAAGCGCCCCGCCGCCGCGCTGCACGCCAAGATCGCCTTCCTCACGCCTTTTCCCACGCGGGGCCGCTGGCCGAGCAACTATGCCGCCGGATGCTTCGCCGGGGCCAGGGCGGCTGCGACCGAGCGCGGGTACCTCTGCGAGAGTTTCTGGCTCGGGGACCCGGCGGTGGACCAGCGAAGGCTCAGCCAGATCCTTTGGACCCAGAACGTCCAAGGGCTGATTCTGGCCCCCATGCCGGTGAACAGTCCACCGATGACGCTCAACTGGGAGCGCTTCGCGAGCGTCAGCCTCGACTACTCGCTCGCCAACCCGAAGCACCACCGCGTGGTCGATGACCACGCGTTCGCGATGGAGCGGGTGCTCGAGGAAGTCGCGCGCCGCGGCTACCGGCGCCCCGGCCTCGTCCTGCGCGAGTCCCAGGACTTCCGCACCCACCACAGCCGGCTCGGCGTCTTCCTCGTCCGCCGGCGCTTGTATCCGTCCTGGCACGACGTACCACCGCTGATCCTGCCCGAGGACCGCTGGGACGCCGACCTCTTCACCGCCTGGCTCCACCGCGAGAAGCCCGACGTGATCCTGACCGAGGAGGACGACCTCCATCGGACGGTGCAGCGCCTGAAGCTCCGCGTCCCCCAGGACATCGGCATCGCCTTTTTCTACAAGGAACACTCCACCCGCTCCCTCTCTGGATTGGCGATCGACTCCCGCCGCGTCGGCGGCATGGCGACGACCGTCCTGATGCGGATGATCGAGACCAACGAGCGCGGCACGCCCCGGGTGCCCACCACCACGCTGGTCGAGTCATTCACGTGGCATCAGGGCCGCACGCTGCGGCCGGTGTAGACGGGACGCCCCGGCGCATCCGAGGCGGCAGAGACGGGTTCCCCCGCCCGCAGGGAATTCTTGCGACCTTCGCGCGTCACCGGCAGCCTCCGCGATCGTCCCATGAACCCCTCCCCTCGACGCACCGCGGTGGTCACCGGCGCGGGCTCCGGCATCGGCCGAGCCATCGCCCTCCAGCTTGCCCGCGAGGGATGGACCGTCGCCCTGCTCGGGCGGCGCCGCGCCGCACTCGACGAGACGCGGGCACTCGCGGGCGAGCACGCCGCCTCGCTTCATGCCTTTCCGTGCGACCTCGCACGGGCCGACGCCGTGGCCTCCACCGGCCACGCCATCCTCACCGCGCTGGGACCCGTCGAGGTGCTGGTCAACGCCGCCGGGACCAACATGCCCCAACGGGCCTTGGAGGTGATTGAGCAGAAGGACTTCGACGAGGTCGTCGCGACGAACCTGCTCGGCGCCTACGCGGCCGTCCAGGCGTTCCTGCCCGGCATGCGGGAACGAGGCCAAGGGACGATCGTGAACATCAATTCCGAGGCCGGCCTGCGTGCGAGCGCGAAGGCGGGGGCGGCCTACGTGGTGTCGAAGTTCGGCCTCGCCGGCCTGACGCAGTCGATCAACGCCGAGGAGCGCCACCGCGGCATCCGCGCGTGTTCGATCTATCCGGGCGATGTGAACACCGCCCTGCTGGACCGCCGTCCCCAGCCACCCGCCGCCGCCGCGCGGCAGACGATGCTCCAGCCCGAGGATGTGGCCGCCTGCGCCCTCCTCGCCATCAACCTGCCGCCGCGCGCCATCATCGAGGACCTCGTGGTCCGGCCCCGCTGACGCGCCGCGCCAGAGGGGCC
>CAZEJZ010000528.1:0-2611 GCA_964512415.1 uncultured Opitutaceae bacterium | reverse complement strand
CAGCAGCACCGCACGTTCTTCGCGTTTGGAACGGAGGAGAGTTATGGGTACCTGCCGAACGCCAGCCTGCGCGACAAGGACGGCAACGCCGCGTGCCTAATGTTTTGCGAGTTGGCGGCGTGGGCGAAGCTGCAGGGGCGGACCATTCCCGAGTGCCTCGACCAGCTCTACTTGGAGAACGGGTTCTTCCTCGAAGGGGTGATCAACCTTTACTACGAGGGTGCCAGCGGAGCGGCGCGCATTCGCCGCATCCTGGAATCCTACCGCAGCCAGCCGCCTCGGGCGTTCGGTGACATCGGCGTCACGCGCTTCCAGGACTTCGGACGCGAGACCGTCGTGGACGACGATGGCGACACGATCCCGCGCCAGGATCTGTACGTGGTGACGCTGGCGAACGGCTACACCTTCGCGGCCCGCGGATCAGGGACGGAGCCGAAGATGAAGTTCTACGTGTTCGGCCGTGCCGACGTGCGCGCCGCGGCGGACCTGGCCGAGGTGAAGCGTGCGGTCCGTGCCGAACTCGACCGGATCAGGGCGCTGATCGAGGCCGATGCGCGGGCGCGGGCAGACGGGAAGGGCGTCTAGGCTCGGCGTTGGATCCGGCATGGACGCCTCTCCCGAACTCGCCCTCCGGCGCTACGCGCTGCCCTTTCGCTCTCCGCTGCGCACGGCGCACGGGCCGTGGAGCGTGCGCGAGGGACTCGTGCTGCGGGTGACGGGCGATGCCGGACGCGTCGGCTTCGGCGAGATCGCACCCGTGAATGAATTCGGCGGACCATCGCTGGACGACTGCGTGGCCGACCTGACGCGTCTCGGCGCGTTCCCGCCGCTCGATGCGCTGCTGGACCAAGCGAAGATCCTGCCCGGCTTGCGTGGGGCGCTCGTCGATGCGGGTGTTGCTCTCGCTCCGGCGCCGGTCCGAAGCCGGGACCATGTGACGGTCGCCGCGCTGCTGCCCGCCGGACGGGCGGCGCTCGCGGTGTTGAAGGACCGCCTGGAGCTCGGGTTCCGCGTGGCCAAGTGGAAAGTGGGCGTGGCACCGATCGCAGACGAGCTGGCTCTGCTCGACGATCTGCTGGCGGCGCTTCCCGCGGGGGCGCGTTTGCGGCTCGATGCCAACGGTGCCTGGGACCGGCGACAGGCGGAGCGCTGGCTCGACGTCGCGGCGGGTCGGCCAATCGAGCACGTGGAGCAGCCGATCGACGCCCGGGTCCGTGGCGCGGAGGATCTGCTGCAGGGTTTGGCGACGGATTATCCGGTGCCGGTGGCGCTGGATGAGTCGATTGCGCAGGATGCGGACGTCGCAGCTTGGCTCGATCGAGGATGGGCGGGCGTCTTCGTCATCAAACCGACCCTGCTCGTGAACCCCGCATGGGCGGTGGAGCGTCTGGCTGCGGCGCGGGCGAAGGTCGTGTTCTCGTCCGCGTTGGAGACAGCCGTGGGGTTCAAGGCCGCGTTGCGATGGGCGTTTGCGTGGACGGGCGAACCTCGGGCGGTCGGCTTCGGCGTCGGCTCACTGTTCGCGGGCCCGGCCGGGGAGGTGCCGCCGCTCGCGCCTTTCTGGCGTTGGTCGGACGTAGAGCGGATCAATCCGGCGGACACATGGAACGCGCTGAACTGAGCGAACGCCTCCACGCGCGCGTCCCGCACCATCGGTCGCATCGACCCGTCGTGGTGTGCGAGCGTGATCCCGCGCGCTTTCAGGCGGCCTTCGCGAAGGCGGTGGCGGGAGCGGGGCTCGTGTTCCTCGCCGACCCGGCCTGGGGCGCAGCGGAGCGGGCCCAGTTCCGGGAACTCCTCTCGCGCGCGCCCGAACGTCCGGCGCCGGCGCGGGGCTGGCTCTGCATTCCGACCGGTGGATCATCGGGCTCTCTGAAACTGGCGCGGCACGACGGCGAGACGCTCGCTGCGGCCGTGCACGGCTTTGCCCGGCACTTCGACTGCCCGCGGATTTCCGCCTGCGGGATCCTGCCGCTGCATCACGTGAGCGGCCTGATGGGCTGGTTGCGAACGACGCTGACCGGCGGGCGGTTCGTGTCGGCGCACTGGTCCGACGTCGAGCGGGGCGACGTTCCCGCGTGGACGGAGGCGGACGGGTTCCTCTCGGTGGTGCCCACCCAACTGCAACGGTTACTCGCGCAGGCGCGTACCCGCGCCTGGCTGCGGCGCTTCCGCGCGGTCTTCGTCGGCGGGGGACCCGCGTGGCCGCGCTTGCTGGACGACGCGGCGCGGGCGAGGGCACCGCTCTCCCTCTCTTATGGAATGACCGAGACCGCCGCGATGGTCACCGCTCTGCAGCCGGAGGAGTTCGCGGCGGGGGCGCGCAGCTCCGGCCGACCGCTCCCGCATGTGCAGGTCAGTATCCGGGCCGATGGGAACGTGGTCATCGCCGGGTCCTCGCTTTTCCGCGGCTACTTTCCGGGCTGGGTTGCGCGGCGGTCGCCTCTGGTGACGCAGGATCTCGGCCATCTGGATTCCTCCGGGGCGTTGCACGTCGCGGGGCGACGCGATTCCCTGATCATCAGCGGTGGAGAGAAGGTTGATCCCCTGCAGGTGGAGGCGGCACTGCGCGCGACCGGGCAGTTTGAGGATGTGGCGGTGATGGGCGTGC
>CAZEJZ010000527.1:0-2614 GCA_964512415.1 uncultured Opitutaceae bacterium | reverse complement strand
CTTGGTACATTTCCCAGGCGCCCTTGCCGAGGATGACCAGCGCCACCACCGCCACGACCGTGACGATCCGGGAGCGCTGCGCCTCCCAAAAGGCGCGCAGCTGTTCCTCGAAGCTCGGACCCGCCACCGGAACGGGTTCCGCCGAGGCGGCAGCTTGCGGATCTTCCGCGCGCGACGCGGGGCTCGGGGGAATGGGTGAGTTCGACATGGTCAACGCTAGGGAGCCCTTCACAAAGACACAGCGACCGGGAGGCGTAAAGACGGGAGTTTCAGCCCGCAGCCGCAAGCCCTCCCCCGCGGCTGGACGACCGCCCCACCCCGCGCCTCAATCGAAGACCACCGTCTTGTTGCCGTACACCAGCACCCGGTTCTCCAAGTGCCACCGCACCGCCTGCGCAAGCACGGTCTTCTCCAGATCCCGCCCCATCCGCACCAGATCCTCGACGCTGTGCCGATGGGTCACGCGCCTCACATCTTGTTGAATGATAGGGCCTTCGTCTAAATCCCGGGTCGCGTAGTGTCCGGTGGCCCCGATCAACTTCACCCCGCGCGAGTAAGCCTGGTGGTAGGGTCGGCCGCCGGCGAACGCCGGGAGGAAGGAATGGTGGATGTTGATGACCGGGCCGGCGAAACGCTCCAGAAAGTCGTTCGACAGCACCTGCATGTAGCGGGCGAGGACGACGAGTTCGATGCGGTGGTCGCGCAGCAGCGCCAATTGCCGCGCCTCCGCGGCGGCCTTGGTTTCCGCCGTCACGGGCACATGGACGAACGGCAGACCGTACCCCTGCGCCATGGGCGCGAGGTCGGGGTGGTTGCCGACGACGAGGACGACATCGCCGGGGAGGTCCCCGGCGCGCCAGCGCAGGCAAAGGTCGTGGAAGCAGTGGTCCGCCTTGGAGACGAACAAGGCCACGCGCGTGCGGTGGGCCGACGAGGCGACGCGCACGTTCATGCCGAGGCTGCGCCCAAACTCGTTGAAGGCGGCGGTATCGGCGGACGCGTCTCCATTGGCCGGCTCCCACTCGACGCGCTGGAAGAAGATCCCCGCCTCGGTGTCGCGGTGCTGGTCGGCGTGCAGGATGTTGCCGCCCCGCTCGAAGATCCACCCGGCGACGCGCGCCACGAGGCCCGGTTGGTCGGGGCCGTGGAGCAGCGCGACGAGCGTCGGCAATGGGGCAGGCATGGCGGTCCCTTGAGCCATGGCCGGCTTAGACCAAGGTCACGTTGCCGCGGTACTGCTGGATCGGCTTCACGCCGACCCGCTTGCTCCGCAGGGCCTTGATGCCCTCGACTGCAGCCTGCGCACCGGTGAGCGTGGTCATGATGCACACGCTGTGGGCGTAGGCGGCCGAGCGGATCTTGTTCTCGTCCTTGCGGGGAATCATCCCGGCCGGGGTGTTGATCACGAGCTGGATCTTGCCGTTCTTGATCAGGTCGACCGCGGTCGGGCGGCCTTCCTCGATCTTCGCGAGCTTCGCGACCTTGATGCCGGCCTCTGCGAGCACCTTGGCGGTGCCGCCGGTGGAATAGAGCGAGAAGCCCAGTTCCTCGAGCTGGCGGGCCAGCGCGACGGCCCGGGGCTTGTCCGCGTCCTTGACCGAGAGAAACACGTTCCCGCTGGTCGGCAGGCCCGGCTTGGCCGCCGCCTGCGCCTTCGCGAACGCGACGCCGAGATCCTCGTCGAGGCCCATGACCTCGCCGGTGGAGCGCATCTCCGGGCCGAGCACGATGGTCGCGCCGGGGAAACGCACGAACGGGAAGACGGCCTCCTTCACGCACCAGTGGCGCGGGATGTGCTCGCGGGTGAATCCGAGGTCCTTGAGCTTGAGCCCGGTCATCACCTTCGCGGCCAGCTTGGCCATCGGGACGCCGATCGCCTTCGCCACGAACGGGACGGTGCGGGAGGCGCGCGGGTTCACCTCGAGGACGTAGAGCTGCTGGTCCTTGATCGCGAACTGCACGTTCATCAGGCCGATGACCTTGAGCTCGCGCGCCAGCGCATGCGTCGCCGTCCGCACGGTCTCGAGCATCGCCGGGGAAAGCGTGTGCGGAGGCATGACCATCGCCGCGTCACCGGAGTGCACGCCGGCGAATTCGATGTGCTCCAGCATCCCGCCAATCACACTGGTCTCGCCGTCGGAGATGCAGTCGACATCAAGCTCGATCGCATCCTCGAGGAAATCGTCGATCAGCACCGGCTTGTCCGGCATGACTTCGAACGCCTGGCGGACCACGCCGCGGAATTCCTCCTCGCTGTAGACGATGAACATGCCGCGGCCGCCCAGCACGAAGGACGGGCGCAGGAGCACGGGGAAGCCCAGCTCGCGGGCCGCCGTCAGGGCGTCGGCCTCATTCATCGCGGTGCGGTTCGCCGGCTGGCGCAGGCCCACCTTGTCGAGGATCTTCGCGAAGAGCTTCCGGTCCTCCGCCGCCTCGATGCTCTCGGGCGAGGTGCCGATGATGTTCACGCCGTTCGCCTTCAGCGCGGTCGCGAGATTGAGCGGGGTCTGGCCGCCGAACTGCACGATCGCCCCGTCGCAGCCTTCCTGCTGGTAGACCTCGAGGACGTCCTCGAGGGTGAGGGGCTCGAAGTAGAGGCGGTCCGAGGTGTCGT
>CAZEJZ010000526.1:0-2618 GCA_964512415.1 uncultured Opitutaceae bacterium | reverse complement strand
TGCCCCCTTCACGGTCGAGTCCATGAAGGAGGGTCAGGCCCTGTCGATCACCGAGCAGCGCAACGCCGGCAACATCAAGACCGTCGTCGCCCTCGATGAATGGGGCGTCCTGCCCACGCAGAACGTCGGTGAACTCGCCGCGCGCCTGCCCGGCATCACCTACACAACGGACGAGGATGACCTCATCTTCAACATCTCCATCCGCGGGCAGCCCGACAGCTACACGCGCCTGAACATCGACGGCATGTCCGCCACGGGCGTCTCGGGCGTGGGACGCACCGCGACGCTCCACTCGTTCTCCGCTTCGAACTACGAGGCGATCGAGGTGGTCGCCGCGCAAACGCCCGACAAGCGCGCGGACTCGCTCGGCGGCCAGATCAACCTGCGCACCCGCTCTCCGCTCGCGATGAAGGAGAAGCGGCGCTTCGGCTACAACGTCAACGGCCGCTACTTCCCCTCGTGGTCGAAACGCAACGTTCCCCTCTCCGAGCATCCGCTGCACCCCGACTTCAGCGCCAACTACACCGAGGTCTTTGATGTCTTCGGCGGCACGCGCAACCTCGGCATCTCGCTCAATGCCTCCTACCAAGAGGTCGTCAACCAGATCGACTACGACTTCCTGCAGTACCAGCAGACGGAGGACCCGGTGGCGTTCTTTCACGACTACGACAAGCGCTCCGGCCTCAACCACCGCATCATCCACGGCCTGTCCGCCCGCGCCGACTACCGCGTGAGCGACAGCACCACCGCCTCGCTCAGCTTCATCTACAACGCCGGCTACGAGCCGTTCTACGACCGCGTCCGCGTCAATCCCTTCGGCACGCGCACAATCTTCAACGGGACCACCGGCCTCGTGTTGCCGGGCTACACCGCGAACCGCACCGAGATCCGCAACGCCGCCGGTACGCGGTTCGACGTCGAGACCTGGAACTTCTCGTTCGTGTCGAAGAATCCGACCGGCACGCTGCGCTTCGACCACGACTGGGGCCGCCTCAAGGTCGAGCACGCCTACCGCTGGTCGATGACGCGGTGGCACTCGGGGCACGGCCGCGGCAACCAGGGCGGCCAGTACGTCAGCCGCCTCAACGCTCCGCTCGGCTTCATTCTCGACAACTCCGACCTCGACGGGAAGGTCTTCACGCAGACCGGAGGGCCCTCGGTGTGGGATGTGAACAGCTACACCCCGATCCTGCTGACGGCGGCCAATACGACCACCATCCCCGTTCCGCAGACCTCCCGCAGCTTCGTCAAGCGCGACACCGTCACCAAGACCAACGAGGTCAGCGCCTTCGTCAATGCGCAGTACCAGTTCGACACCCGGAATCCGATCCTCCTCAAGGTCGGCCTCGACAGCCAGAACCGCCGCGTGAACAACTACCAGAACAGCCCGCGCCGCTGGTACGGCGTGATCGGCTCGGTCCTGAACACCGACCTCATGCCGCTGAGCGAATTCGAGCGCCAGAACGCGACCGGCAGCCAGCGCGTCGCCGCCTTCAAGCCGGCCGCCGTCAGCGCCACACTCAGCAATCCCGCGCTCTGGTACGAGGACGTGAACTTCAATGCGACGGCGCCGTACACCAGCCGACGCATCATGGAGGAGGGCGTCGACTCCGGCTACATCCAAGGCGACGCCCGCATCGGCAAACTCCGCGTGATCGGCGGTCTTCGGCACGAGCGGGTGTCGACCGAGACCTTTACGTACTTCCGCGCCCGCTCCACCCCGATCGCCACGCAGCCGGATCACTACCTGCGGGCCAAGATGGACTTCAACAGCAACAGTCTCGACGGCCGCTACTCCAAGTCCTTCCCCAGCGTCCACTTCACCTACGACCTCACCGAGAACCTGAAGCTCCGCGGCGGGTGGGCGAACACCTACGGTCGCCCGCTCCTCGCGCAGATGATTCCGGGCGTCACCCCCAACGATGCGGCCCAGACGGTCACCATCGGCAACCCGTCGCTGCGCCCGCAACTCGGC
The DNA here is from genome assembly GCA_964512415.1 of uncultured Opitutaceae bacterium. Lineage (GTDB taxonomy): Bacteria > Verrucomicrobiota > Verrucomicrobiia > Opitutales > Opitutaceae > UBA6669. Next base: position 643 of record CAZEJZ010000526.1, on the reverse strand, counting down.
GAGGGCTATGACCTCAAGCTCGATTACTACATCAAGGGTAACGGCAAGTTCACCGTGGGCGTTTTCAAGAAGACGATCACCGACTACATCGGCTCCGCCCGCAGCGTCGGACTCACCGTGCCGAGCGGACCGGACAATGGCTTCGATGGTCTCTACGGCGGCTACCTGATCTCCCAGTCGGTCAACCTCGGCACCGCCAAAGTCCAGGGACTGGAAATCGACTACAGCCAGCGTCTTTCGATGCTGCCCGGACTGCTCAAGGGGCTGACGGTTTCCGGAAACTACACCTACCAGCAGACGGAGGGCGACTTCGGCGGAGCCACCTCGCTGAAGTCCGAGCAGGTTGCCGGTTTCGTGCCGCGCCTCTTCAACGCGCGCGTGCTCTACAACTACAAGAAGTTCGGCGCCTCGTTCGACGCCAACTTCAAGGGCGCCTACCTCGTCGCCTTCTCGTCGATCGCCGGCTTCAGCCGCTACCAGGCTGACCTGCTGCGCTACAACGTCGGCTTCACGTGGCGTCACCGGCCGGAGGCGACGTTCTTCCTCAACTTCGACAACATCACCGAAGAGGGACCAGAGCAGTACTTCTTCATCCCGAGCCGCGTCAGCCAGCGCCTGATGGCCCCGACGTCGATCAAGTTCG
>CAZEJZ010000525.1:0-2622 GCA_964512415.1 uncultured Opitutaceae bacterium | reverse complement strand
GGCCAGGAGGATCCCATTGCTCATCACGATGTGGCTGCCCAGGACGCAATCGTGGGCGACGTGGCAGTTCGCGAGCAGCGTGTTGTCGTCGCCCAGCACGGTGAACTCCCCGTCGCGCGTCGCCGCATGGACCGTGACGTACTCCCGGAAGACATTGCGCGCCCCGATGCGGACCCCCGGACGCCCCCCCTGAAACTTCAGGTCCTGCGTCTTCGCCCCGAGATTCGCGTAGGGAAACACCTCGCAGCCCTCGCCCAGCGATGTCCATCCCTCGACCGAGGAATGGTGGTGCAATCGCGTCCGATCCCCCAGCACGACCTCACCGCCGACGTAGACGAACGGTCCGATCTCGACGTCGGTTCCCAGCTGCGCGCCGGGCTCCACCACGGCGCTCGGATGAATCCGCGTGCCCATGCTCAACCGACCTCCGCTTCGTCGACGATCGCGAACATCAGATCGGCCGAGGACACCACAGCCCCGTCAACCGTGCAGACCACCTCGGCCGAGGCGAGCTTGGTGCCCCGCGTCTTCGTGAGCTTGGCCGTGACCACGAGACGATCTCCGGGCCGGACGGGCCGGCGGAACTTCACCTTGTCCGCGCTCATGAAAAGCGACGTCTTTCCTTCGAGGGAACCGCGCCGCAGCATCAACAGGCCGGCGGCCTGCGCCATCGATTCGAGCTGCAGCACGCCGGGCATCACCGGATTGCCGGGGAAGTGCCCCTGAAAGAAGGGCTCGTTGATCGTGACGTTCTTGATCGCGGTCAGCTCATCCTCGCCGCGGAACTCCGTCACGCGGTCGATCATCAGGAACGGGTAGCGATGCGGGAGCATGTCCAGCACCCGGCGGATATCGAGCGAGGTTTCGTGCGCCTGCACCATCGCCTTGCCCTCGGCCGGGGCGGATGCCTTCTTGCCTCCGCGCTTCGCGGCCTCGGCGCGGCGGTCGAACAGCGCCTTGGTTAGCTCCGCGTTGAGTTGGTGCCCCGGGCACGTCGCGACGATGTGCGCCTTCAGCGGCACTCCCAGCAGCACGATGTCACCGATGATATCGAGCATCTTGTGCCGCACGAACTCGTCGCGGAAGCGCAGCGGTTCCTTGGACAGGATATTCCCACCCTTGATCACGACCGCCGAGTCCAGGCTGCCGCCGCGGATCTTGCCGAGCTTCAGCAATTCCTCGATGTCCTCGTAGATCGTGAACGTGCGCGACGGCGCGATCTGCGAGATGTAGGTATCCGGATCGATCGTGAGGGAAAGATGCTGGGTGTGGTACCCGCGGTCGTCAGTGGACGTGCAGGTGATCTTCAAACCGTCGTACGGCAAGGCGATGATGGAGCGATTCCCCTTCATCACGGAAACCGGGGCATCGAGTTCGTAGTAGAGCCGGTCCTTGTCCTGTTCCACCGGACCCGCCTCCTGGATCAGCGCGACGAAGGGCCGGGCCGAACCGTCCATGATGGGTGGCTCCGAGGCATCCATCTCGATCACGGCGTTGTCAATCCCGCATCCATGCAGCGCGCTCAGCACGTGCTCGACGAGATGGACCTTCGTATGTCCCTCCTGAACAGTGGTGTTACGCACCAGATCACCCACCGACTCGATGCGGGGATGGATCTCCGGCTGGCCGTGCAGGTCCAGGCGTTTGAAGACGAGCCCGTGGTTGGCGGGAGCCGGCTTGAACGTCAGCTGGACGGGGTTTCCGGTGTGCAGGCCGGTTCCCTTGATCGAGACGGCGCGCGCCAAGGTGCGTTGCTTCATGGGTGAGGGCCCGCCGAGTGTCCCGGCCCAGTCCGAAAAGGGCAAGCGCTTAGGCGCGGTGGTCGAATCCTTGACAGCCCGGCGGGGAGTTGGCTAATCCAACACCCTTTACCTCAACGATCCACCGTCCGCGCCCAACCCTTACCGTCCATGCCTTCCGCCAACGACATCCGCAAAGGCCAAGTCATCAAGTTCAACGGCGAGCCGCACCTGGTGATGGAGACCCAGCACCGCACGCCGGGCAATCTCCGCGCCTTCGTGCAGATCAAGATGCGTAATCTTCGCTACGGCAAGGCGCTGGACCAGCGCTTCGCGTCGACGGAGACCATCGAGGTCCTTCCGACCGACCGCAAGACGCTGGAATTCAGCTACGCCGACCGCGACACCTTCGCGTTCATCGACCCCGAGACGTTTGACCAGATCGAGCTCACCGAAGCGACGCTGGGTGAAGTGAAGAACTACCTCACGCCGGGCGGGCGCGTGGACGTCCTCTTCGTCGACGAGAAGCCGCTCTCGGTCGACCTTCCCTCCACCGTCTCGCTCAAGATCGTTGAGAGCGCGGAAGGCGTGAAGGGAGACACGGCCAGCAACGTCCAGAAGCCGGCCAAGCTCGAAACCGGCCTCATCATTCAGGTCCCGCTCTTCATCAAGGAAGGCGAACTGGTCCGCGTCAGCACGGTCGACGGCACCTACCTCGGACGCGCCTGAGTTCTGCGCACGTCGTTTCATCGAGGTGCCGCACCAAGCGATCCGAAGACCGTGGGCGCAAGCGGGGGTGCGGCGTCAGGCGACGCGCTCGACCACCAGCGGCGGCGGAGTCGGACGCTTCGGCGCGAGCCGGTACGCATCCTTGAAGTAGTTC
>CAZEJZ010000524.1:0-2636 GCA_964512415.1 uncultured Opitutaceae bacterium | reverse complement strand
CGGCCCTCAATGAACAGGCGGTCCGGCGTCGTGTAGCGGGTGCGCACGAGGTGTTCCGCGCAGTCAATGAAGTCCGTGAACGTGTTCATCTTGTTCCGGAGCCGTCCCTCGTCGTACCAGCGGAATCCCAACTCCATGCCGCCGCGGATGTGGGCGATGGCGAACACGAAGCCCCGATCGAGCAGGCTGAGGCGGTCCCGGTCAAACTCCGGGGTGTAGCTGATGCCGTAGCTCCCGTAGCCGGTGAGCAGGCATGGCGCGGTCCCGTCGCGGGGGGTGTCCTTGCGGTAGACCAGCGAGACCGGAACCTTCGTCCCGTCGCGGGCCGTGACCCAGAGAAACTCGGTCTCGTAGTTCGCGGGATCGAATCCGCCGAGCACCGGCTGCACCTTGCGGACGGTGCGCTCGCGGGTCGCGAAGTCATAGTCGATGATCGTCCGGGGCGTTCGGGGCGAGGTGAACCGGGTGCGCACGAACGAGGCATCGAAATCCTCGTTGCGGTCGATCGCCAGATCGTAGGTCGGCTCCCCGGTCTCGAGTTCGTGGCTTCCGCCGTCCGCCAGGCGGGTCACGCGCAGGCGGCTCAGGCCGCCGCGTCGTTCGGCGGTGACGAGATGCCGGGCGAAGACGGAAAGGCCCTCGATGAGGACGTCGTCGCGGTGCGGCAGCACCTCCCGCCAGTTCGCGGGCGAAGGATCGGAGACGGGGGCCTCCATGACGCGAAAGTTGCGGGCCTGCCAGTTGGTGCGGATGAAGAAACGGTCGCCGCCGTGGTCCACCTCGTAGAAGACGTTCGGTTCGCGTGGCCGGATGACGCGGAACGTCCCCCCGGGCTGATCCGCCTCAAGCACCCGCACCTCGACGGTCTGCGTGTAGGCGGAGTGAATGAAGAAGAACGCGCCGGACCTCGACTTGGTGAGAAAGGCGAACTGGGTCTCATCGCGCTCGTGGTGCATGAGCACGTCATCCCGCGCGGGGGTGCCGATCCGGTGACGCCAGATGCGGTCGTTGCGGAGGGTGACGGGATCCTTGGTGTCGTACAGGAGCGTCCGGCTGTCGTTCGCCCAGGCGAAATTCTCGCCGATGGCGAACGTGTCCTCCAGATCGCGACCGGTGGACAGGTCGCGGATCCGGAGCTGGAAGAGACCTCTGCCCGAGGTGTCGATCGAGTAGGCGACGAGGCGGTTGTCGGGACTGACCTGAAGATTGCCGAGGAGGAAATAGGCATGTCCCTGGGCCAACGCGTTGCCGTCGACGATCAGTTCCTCCGGGTGGTCGCCGCCGGCCTTGCGCCGCAGGTAGGCGGGGTACTCCTGTCCCGGTTGATAGCGGGTGGTGTACGTGTAACCGCGGGTGAAGAAAGGGACGGAACGGTCGTCTTCCTGGATGCGTCCGCGCAATTCACGGAGGAGCGCCTGACGCAGCGGGGCGACGGGTGCGAGAACGGCCTCGGCGTAGGTGTTCTCAGCCTCGAGATAGGAGCGGACGGCGGGATTATCGCGCTCATTCAGCCAGTAGTAGTCGTCGGAGCGGCGGTCACCGGAGGCGGAGACCAGTTCCTTGGGCTGGCGCGCGGCCACCGGAGCGGGCGCGGCGGCGGGTCGGAGCAGCCCGGCGGAGGCGCGGGCGAACGGCGAAATGACGACGAGCGTCCCGATGGCAACGACAAGGAGACGCACACTCCTTGCGTTGGCGCCGTGGGGCATCGATGGCGTCCGAAGAGTCGATAGGAGGTGCATGGTGGAGGGAGTCTGGAAATGCCGCCGCGGGGAGACCCGCGAAGTCCGCGGGCTTGTTTGCGTAGGGGATTAGCCTGGGGCTAAACTGGGGGCCTTTGCGAGACGATGAATGGAATTCAGTTATGCTGCTCCGATCGCCCGCGTTCTCTCGCACCACCAGCCATTACTTGGCGTTTACGCGCGGGTCGGTGAGGAGAGGGGTGAGCAGAAGAGGAGCAGGGGTGTGACCATGCGAACGGGAGTTGACGCACTTTCTCCGGTCACGGATCCAGCGGTGCAGCGGCGCCGTGAGCGTCTGCTGGCGGCGACGGTCCGCATGGCGGAGGGATTGTTGGACTTTCGGACGACGGATGAGGCCTTTTCCGCCGCGTTGGGCCTTCTGGGCGAGGCGGCCGACGTCTCGCGCGTGTACGTGTTCGAGTCCTACGCGGCCTCGGGCATGACGCGGCGCTGGTCGCAGCGGCACGAGTGGTGTGCCCGGGGAGTGGCGCCGCAGATTCAGAACCCGGACCTTCAGCATTTGGAATTGGAGGCCATCGGCTTCCAGCGGTGGGAACGGGAGTTGTCCGCGGGCCATGCGATCGCGGGTCCGATTCTTGAGTTTCCGGAGTCGGAGCGCCGCCGGTTGGAGCAGCAGGGCATCCGGTCTCTCGTGGTGGTGCCGATCGAGGCGCACGGCTCGCTGTGGGGTTTCTTGGGCTGTGACGACTGCATCAGCGAACAGGTCTGGCCGGCACCGGTCATCGAAGGCCTGACCGCGGCGGCGCGGGTGATCGGGGCGGCCTATGAGCGATTCGCCCACCGGCTCCACCGGGATCGCCAGCTCGAGGAGGACCGCTCGTTGCTGGACGGCGTGCGCGAGGACGGCTGCCGGACGAATGCGAGGGGCCAACGGAC
>CAZEJZ010000523.1:0-2640 GCA_964512415.1 uncultured Opitutaceae bacterium | reverse complement strand
GCAATCCCCGCAGGTCCAGCCGCTCACGGGCAGTGGATTGGAGCTGAAGGCGATCGCGGCGGCGGTCGTGGGTGGGGTGGCGATTTCCGGTGGCCGGGGCACTCTCTGGGGCGTGCTGGCCGGCCTGCTGCTGCTCGCGTGCATCTCGCCCGCGATGGTGCACCTGCATATCGATGCGTATTGGGAGAAGGCGATTCAGGGCCTGATCATTCTTGCCGCCGTGATGGTGGAGGGAGTGCGGCAACGGAGGAACCATGGGCGCTGAGCCGATCCACGTCTCTGCCTCGACCGTCGCGCGGGCATCGACTTGGCGGCGCTGGCTCCTGCGCTACGAGGTGCTGCTGCTCGCGGTGCTGGTCGTGGAGTGGCTGCTCTTCTATTACTTCGGCACGACCACCAACCGTCGAGGCGTCACGGTCGGTTTCGGCACGCTGGATCGGCAGTTCGACATCCTGCGGCACTCGTGCGAGATCGGCTTGCTGGCGCTGGCGCTCACGCCGGTGATCCTGACCGGCGGCATTGATCTTTCGGTCGGATCCTTGCTCGGTTTGTGCGCGGTGGTGTTCGGGGGTCTCACGCATGCGCTCGGCCTGCCGCTGCCGGTGGCGGCGGTGGTGACGCTGCTGGTTGGGGCGGCCGCCGGAGGGATCAACGCCGGGTTGATCTGTCAGCTGCGTTTGCCGCCGCTGATCGTGACCCTGGGAACCTATTCGCTCTTCCGTGGCTTGGCGGAGGCGTTCACGCGAGGTTCGGTCACGTACAGCGACTTCCCCGCCGGCTTCCTCACGCTGGGTCAGGGGCGGTGGGGTGGGGTCCCGGTGCAGGCGTGGGTTTTCCTGCTGGTGGCGGTGGGCGTCTGGATCTGGGTGCACCGGACCTTCTCGGGGCGGGCGTTTCGGGTGATCGGGTTTTCACCGGAGGGCGCGCGGTATGCCGGCGTCGGCGTGCGCGGGCAGTTGACCGCGGCCTATGTCGCGGCCGGGGTGATTGCGGCGCTCGCCGCGCTCGTCTACACCGCGCGGCTGGGACAGGCGAAGGCAGATGCGGGCCTCGGCTACGAACTCTTCGCGATCACCGCCGTGGTCTTGGGCGGCACGAGTATCTTTGGTGGCCGTGGCACGGTCACAGGCACGCTCCTCGGCGTCGCGGCGATCGCGGTCCTGAAGAACGGTCTCGCGACGCTACCGGTGGTGATGCGCCTGAACGCGGCGGAGGAATTGGCGGGCCTGCTCACCGGCGCACTCCTGCTGGCCGCGCTGGCGGCGGGCAAGCTCGCCGAGCGCTGGCGCCGGTCGTCGGCGGGATAGCGCTTGCGCGGGCGAAGAGGTGCGGCTTGAAGTGGCCGGGTGCCGGGCCCGTGGTGATCCCGGACGCTTTCGAACCATGCCCCTCCGTTTCGTCGCTTCCTTCCTCCTCGTCACTCTCGGCGCCTCCCTGGGATGGGGCGCCGCCGATTCCAAGCTGATGGTGGCCTTGCTGCCCAAGTCCAAGGGCAACGCCTACTTCATCTCCTGCAAGGCCGGCTCCGAGCGGGCCGCGCGCGACCTCGGCGTGGACCTGCTCTTTGACGGTCCGGTCGACAGCAACGCGGCCAAGCAGAACGAGATCGTCGAGAACTGGATCACCCTCGGGGTCGATGTCATCGCGGTCGCCGCGGAAAACCGTGAGGGAATCTCCACGGCGCTCCGCAAGGCCCGCAGCCAGGGCATCCAGGTGGTGACCTTCGATGCCGATGCGATGCCGGATGCGCGGAGTTTCTTCGTCAATCAGGCAACCCCGCAGGGCATCGGCGAGGCACTCATGGATGAGGCCGCCCGCCTCTGCGGCGGGGAAGGTGAATTCGCAATCATCTGCGCGACGCTGACCGCTGGGAACCAGCGGGAGTGGCAGCGGGAGATCGAGCGCCGCCGCCAGGAGCGGCACCCGGGGATGAAGCTCGTCGCGGTGCGCCCGTGCGACGACCTGAAGGACCGTGCGCAGTCCGAGGCGACCGCGCTGATGAGCGCGCACCCGAAGCTGCGCCTGATCATGGCGATTTGCTCGCCCGCCGTCCCGGGCGCCGCCGAAGCGGTGAAGCAGGCGGGCAAGCGGGGCGAAGTGCGCGTGATCGGACTCGGGCTGCCCAATGAGAACCGTCGCTACGTCAAGGAAGGCGTGACGGATGCGGTGATTCTCTGGAAGACGGAGGACTTGGGCTACCTCACGGTGCAGGCGGCGGTCGCGCTGGCGCGCGGCGAACTCAAGTCCGGGGCGTCGTCCTTCAAGGCGGGTGCGCTGGGTGAGTTCCGCATCGAGGGCGACAACATCCTGCTCGGAAAGCCGTTCCTGTTTACGCGGGAGAACATCGATCAGTTCGACTTTTGAGCGCTGGTCCATCCCGTCGATGATCCGCGGAGTCCCAGCGAAGCCGACGGGTTCCGGCGCGGCGTTCGGGGTGGCGGCCTGGGTGTTTGGCGCGGTGGTGGCGGCGCAGCTTTGGCTCGTGGGGGCGTGCGGGACGGATATTCCGTGGGGCGATGCGTGGGATGCGGAGGGGCGGGGCCTGTATCCGGCGTGGCGGGACGGATCGTGGGCCTGGGCGGATTTCTTTGCGGCGCACAACGAGCACCGGATCCTTTGGACGAAGGTGCTGGATGCGGC